>CAMJKR010000225.1 GCA_946406415.1 uncultured Selenomonadales bacterium
ATTGTCAATGTTTTATTGCCAACTCCTTCGCAAAAAATATTAGAGAGAAACTCCCGAAACAAAATACATGTCATTATAGCACTAATTGAAAGACTTTCAACAAACAAACGACAAAAAATCTGCGCGGACTTTTTTATTGGAAAAAATTTTCAAGAAGGGTTGATAATTATTTTCACAAATGATAAACTGCGCATAAACCTAAACGAAAATACTTTTCAAGGAGGTACCGGAATTGACACTTAAAGAAACAAAGTCGGGAATGGTTGTAAGGATTGATTCTGTCGGTGAATCGGCACTTAAACAGCGGCTCATGACAATGGGATTAATCCCCGGCACTCGCGTAGAAGTTTTGAACTCGGCACCGCTCGGCGACCCGATTGCTATACGGCTCCGCTCTTACAATTTGGCATTGAGACGCGACGACGCCGCGCAGATTGAAGTTTCACAAGTTAATTGAGGTGATAAAATGTCAGCATTATCCGTAGCTTTAACGGGCAATCCCAATACCGGCAAGTCGACAATTTTTAACGAATTGACCGGCGCACGTCAAAAAATCGGCAACTGGCCCGGTGTTACCGTCGACAAAAAAGTTGGCGTCATCGAACACAACGGCAGAAAAATTTCCGTCATAGATTTGCCCGGCACTTATTCAATCAACGCCCGCTCACAGGAAGAGCAGGTTGTCAGCGACTATTTCAAGGAAAATAAGCCCGATATAGTCGTTAACATTATCGACGCGGCGAATATTGCGCGAAATCTTTTCTTGACGGTTCAGCTTATGGAACATGGAATTCCGCTGATTCTCAACTTGAACATGATGGACGAGGCGCAACGTCACGGCATTAAAATCGACATGAAAAAATTGGAAGACGCCTTCGGAATGCCCGTAACTAACACCGTCGGCAGAAGCAATAAAAGCGTTCGCAAACTTTTGGACGTGTTCACCAATGCCGTTATGACGAATTACAAGCCCTCCAAACTTATCACCGACCATATCGACAGAGTTCACAAAATTGAACAAAGCGGCTTAGGCGCGGCGAAGATTGAGGAAGAAGTTATCGCCGCACGCTACGACTTGATTGATAAAATTATGGCAAGCGCGGTAACAGTCAGCGCGGCAGGCAAAACGTTAACGGAGAAATTAGATTCTTACCTTGCTAACGGCGTGTCGTCATTGCTGTTAATGCTTGCCACGTTTTATTTAATGTTCCAAATCGCGTTTAACTGGATAGGTCAACCGCTTGCCGACGAATTGGGCGGATTTTTTGAAGAGACATTAGCACCAGCAGTAGCAGAGGCAATGGCTGAAGCTGGCGTCGCAGATTGGATGCAGTCGCTCGTTTCGGACGGAATAATAACGGGCGTTGGTGCCGTGTTGAGTTTCGTCCCGCTGATTTTTACGCTGTTTATCTGCTTGAGCTTTTTAGACGGGACGGGTTATATGGCTCGCGTGGCGTTCGTTATGGATCCGATTATGCGCCGCGCAGGACTTTCCGGTAAATCGATTATGCCGCTGGTAATGGGCTTTGGTTGTGGCGTTCCGGCGATCATGGGAGCACGCGCACTCGACACGCACAAGGACAGAATGATTTCAATCCTCGTAACGCCGTTCCTAACATGCAATGCAAAAGTTCCGATTATCGCACTGTTCGCGGCAATGTTTTTCCCCGATAACGTTGCAAATGTTGTTTTCGCAATGTATTTTCTCGGAATAGCGACGGCTATAGTAATGGCTAAAGTTTTAAGCACGACGACATTTAAAGAGCAACAGTCAACTTTCCTGCTTGAGTTGCCGCCGTATCGTTTACCCGATATTAAAACTGTTTTGCTTGAGGCGTGGGATAAGGGCAAAGGTTATTTGATTAAAGCCGGCACGATAATTTTCGCAATGAGCGTTTTGATTTGGTTCCTCAGCAATTTCAATTCGGACGGCATGACGGAAGATATGAACGAAAGTTATTTGGCAAGCATTGGTTCGGCGTCGTCGAAAATTTTTGCGCCGCAGGGATTTGATACGTGGGAATCGGGCGCGGCAATCGTTACGGGCGTGTTGGCTAAAGAGGCAGTCGTTTCTACAATGGGAATTCTCTACGGTGCAGATGAAGTTGACCCTGACGAAGCAGAAACTTCCGCGCAGGCTCTTCTCTCAACGAATATGGGTGGCGCATTTACACCGTTAGCGGCGATTGCTTTTATGGTCTTTACGCAACTTTATTCGCCGTGCGTGACAGCACTCGGCACAATTAAAAAGGAAACTCAAAGCTGGAAATGGATGGGCTTCGCATTTTTCTACACCTGCGCGGTTGCGTGGGTTGCGTCGCTAATCGTCTATCAAGGCGGTAAACTTTTAGGCTTTGAATAATCGGAAGAAAAATTTTCCCAACTAAGTTATCCGCAAGGTACTTTAAACGACAAAAAATTTTTCGTACAATGAATTCAAGAAATTTTGTCGTTTGGAGGAGATTTTTATGGAAAAAATTTTTACGGGATTATTTCTAATTATCGCTATCATCGGCGGCTTGGCAATCAATAATCCTTCGGCTGAAGCTGCAGACCGTTGGTTTTTCACCGGCAGAGAGCGCGGACAAGATGAAATGTCAGCCGCAAGATATTATGTCAGAGAGCACGTGATTGAAAGCGGTCGTTCAATTTGTACTGTTGTCGCAGTTAACACTGACCCTGAAGCGCGTAACCCGATAATGATGTATGTTTACGAATTCTATGACTTTGACGCTTACGGCGACGCACGTTACATAAAGTATAAAAACAGCATGAACGGCGAAGTGCTCGACAAAGGCACGATTTCAGGAACGGCAAGCAGAATTGTTCACGAACTTTGGCGCAATATTGTTTTACCGGACCGACAAAGTTAACGGAGATGATTTAATGGCGGCAACGATTGTTCTTGGAATTTTAATCGCGGCGGCTTTTGGCTACGGAATAAAAAAAATTTATAACGCTTTCTTCAAAGGCGAGGCGGCGTGTTGTGATTCGGGTAATTGCGGCGGCTGTAACGGTTGCAATATGCAAAAAGCTTTGGATGACAGCTACCGCGTCCGCGTCGAGAAGATTGAAAAATTTCCGATACACCGCACGATTGACGTTGACGGCATGACTTGCGAGAAATGCATTTATAAAGTTGTGCGTGCCCTTGAAAAGATTGACGGTGTGACGATTGCGGCGGCTAGCTTGGAAAAACAATCCGCTCAAGTCGGCTTGAAAGAAAATATTTCTGACGATATTTTAAAGGACGCGATTAACAAGGCAGGTTACAAAGCCGGTGCTGTTACCGTATAAAATATAATCATAGCAATAAAAAAACTGCTCAACATTTCTGCTGGGCAGTTTAATTTTTTTTATCTCAAGCTTCGTGTCGTGGTTAAACTTTTTCCAAACCTGATAATCGCCGCCGCATAAGCCGCCGCGCAAACCGCCGCCAAAATATAACTTAGCGTCCAGTTAAGCCCAAAGCCAATCGGCGCGTGCAAAATGTAAGTCGAAACCATGTACATGTAAAAAGTACCAGGAATAATCGCCATAATGTACGGCATGTTATTTTTAAACATGTAAATGGCAATCATCGCGAAGGCAAAAACTGCAATCGTTTCGTTAGCCCACGAGAAATATCTCCAGAGAATTGCAAAGCCGCTCGCGTCCGTTTTAGCAAAGTAAAGCACGCCTGCAACGACAACAAAAATTATCGACGACAAAATAAATACGTTAAGTCTCTTTTTGTTGTCAATGTGAAGCGCGTCGGCAATCATTAAACGCAACGAGCGCAAAGCAGTATCACCGGAGGTAATCGCCAAAACTATGACGCCCAAAACAGCAACCATACCGCCGATACTGCCGAGCATATTTTGCGCGATAATGCCGACGACAACAGCCGCCTGTTTGAAAAGATTTTCGTTGGTAGCAATGCCGCTGTTAACTGCACCCATAGCCGCGCCCGCCCAACTCATCGCGATAAAACCTTCAGCAATCATCGTGTTGTAGTAAATTAGCCGCCCATGTTTTTCACTCGTAACGGAACGGGCAATAATCGTGGCTTGAGTGGAGTGGAAACCCGACGTTATTCCGCAAGCAACAGTTATAAAAAATATCGGGATAAAGTGTTCGCCGTAGGGGTGGACGTTAGCAATGCCCGCCTCCCAAACTTCAGTCAGCGGATAACCTTCAATCAACAGCCCAAAGAAAATTCCTACTGCACTTAGCAAAAGTATCGCGCCGAAAATCGGATAAATGCGCCCGATAATTTTATCAATCGGCAAAAGCGTCGCGGCGAGGTAATAAGCAAAAATTACGCCGTAAACCGTTATAACTTCCGTGCTCAATTTGGAGGCATCGCCGTTAAGAATGTGCGCAACGAATAAATCGCCCGGCGTGTAGATAAAGACCGTGCCGACCAAAAGCATAAGCAAGCAGACAAAGACATTGTAGACGCTGTAAACGCCGCCGCCAAGAAAACGTCGCATAAGCGAGGGCATTTGTTCGCCATTGTTGCGGAGGGAAATCATGCCGCTCATATAATCATGGAACGCGCCGCCGATAACGCAACCGATTGGAATTGTGATAAAGGCAATCGGTCCAAACAAAATACCTTGAATCGGACCGAGCACGGGACCTGTACCGGCAATGTTGAGCAATTCAATCAAACAATTTTTC
>CAMJKR010000226.1 GCA_946406415.1 uncultured Selenomonadales bacterium
CGGCTCCCAAATCGTTTTTCCAGTTTTATCTACTAACGAGGAAGGAGTCGACGTTCGGGCATCGACTGCCTACCACCATTTTGCGTTCATCATTACTTCAACGGATTTTTGACTTGTTTGCTTCTTAAATCGCTGAAAATTTATCACACGCTTAAGTTTTTGTCAATGCTTTGTACAGTTTCATCAGCTCGGCAACGATTCGCGCCTCGTCCTCTATAAAATTTTCAAAGCCATATGCCATTGCTACCGCGTAATCGTTTGACTTGTGCGCGTGGCGTAGCTCGTCGGGCATTGTCGCCTCGTCGTAGAGTTTTGAAAATGTCCAATCCCTAAACTCCGCCCGAACGTCCAATATATTTTGCGCACTGCGCTCTATCATGCGCCGCCGCCGCTCTGTTACATCGCACCATATAAAATTATTATAAACAATTCCAATCGAATAACTATAACTCGTTCCAAGCGGACAATTTGTTACGCGCATCCACGCCATATGGATTGAACTCGTTAAAATTCCAAAGTGATAAAGCGTCGCGTTCGTAATTAATTTTAATTTGTTACTGCAAACAACAGAATCATTTAAAAATCCAATCGGAATATATTTTCGATTTTCGCCGCTGACTTCTGGTATTGCTAAATAATTTCCGCGCGGAAAATTTTCGACGTGAAATCTTGTCGGCTTATCGGCGATTTTACGAGTGCCCGCGCTTTTGCTTGCCAACCGATAATTCCTGACGGCTTCGACGCGCTCCCAACACAGCGGCATTTTTTTTATTTCGTCAAGCGGCAAATCCTTCAGCAAAAGACAATAACGACGCTTGCCCTTGATAAATTCTTCCGCACCAAACCAACGCTTAAAATATTTTGCGGAGGCAGGCTCGCGTTTAATAAAATCGTCCATTTCTTCGGGCGTGAATAAATAATTGCCGCCGTCAATGGGCTTGTTGCCAATGCCAATTTCGGGCACGCCGTCTTGAATATGATTAGGGCGGCTCTCAACGAAAATATCATCGCCGTCGACTAGGTAAGCGTTGATATTTTTGGCGATATAAACTTTTTTGTCGTCGAAAATTTTTTTGGGCTTGTCATTGGGCGCGGAACTGAACCCGACAACAACGCAGTGAACGTGCGCCATATTCTCCGAGTCGCTAAGCCATTTAAAAGTTCTGTGAGCAAAGTCGATATGAATTTTTTGCGCGAAAAGATTTTTCCAGAGCGTGCCGACGCTGTCACCTTGACAAACGGAATTAGTAGATACGAAAGCGGTGCGAGTGGCATTGCCCGCCATGAAGTCAGTAGCCTTTTTATACCAGCAAGTGACGTAATCGAGGTTGCCGATATTTTTCCAGCCGCTGAAGACAATCTGAATATCTTTTGCTTGTTCGGCAGATTTTTCCCGTGCGCCGCGAAAAGGCGGATTACCGATTATATAATCGACGGTGGACGCAAATTTTTTCCAGTCGACGCGCAAGGCATTAGCGCAAATAATCGTAGCGTAATTTTTAAGCGGCAGGGCTTGCAGATTTTTACCGAGCGCGCCTTCCGTCTCTTGGAGCATTTGATTTTCGGCAATCCACATGGCAGTTTGCGCAACGGCAACGGCAAAAGAATTAATTTCAATGCCGTAAAACTGATTGATAGAAACTTTAACGGGATTATCGGGCAGATTAACGAGCGTGCGAAGCTCTTCGAGGATTTCATTTTCGAGACGGCGCAGGCTCAAATAAGTTTCAGTCAAAAAATTACCGGAGCCGCAAGCCGGATCTAAAAATTTCAAGGCGGCTAATTTATCTTGCAAGTCGAGCAGAGCGGCGGCGCGATTTTTAATCTGCTTACGTTTAGCAAGTTCAAATTCGTCGCGCAAGTCGTCCATAAACAGCGGGTCAATCACTTTGTGAATATTTTCGACGCTGGTATAAAACATGCCGCTTGCCCGTTGACGATTTTCCTTGCTGAAAGTCGATTCAAACATTGCGCCGAAAATGGGCGGGCTAATCTCGTGCCAACTGAATTTTTTCCTGGCATTGAACGCGCCGATTGCGGCAGTCGGGTTGCCAACGTTCCTGTTAAAATCGGGCAGAGAAATTTTTTCATCGAAAAGCCCGCCGTTAACGTAGGGGAAATTTTTCAAAGCGTCGTCGAGATTATCGCGTTGATTTTCTGGGGTGTTCAGCACGTTAAAAAGATTTTGGAGGGCGGCGTTGCGTTCGGCGTCGCTGAAACTCTGCAAGTAATTAAAAAATTGATTGGCGTCGAAAAGTTGCGCGTCGCCGGCGTAAAGACAGAAAACCAGCCGCGTACAAATTTTATTCAGGGCGTCTTCGTAGTCGGAAATTTTATTGCGCTCGTAATTTTTGGCGAAGGCTTCGTAAATTTTTTTGATAACTTCGAGGGCGTCTTTAGAAATTTTTTCTTCGGGCGGGGCGTCGTCAGCCGTCGGGTCTACCAAAAACTTTAAGCGGAGAAATTGATAGCGCAGGTCACGGAGCTTTATAATCGTCGGCTCGTCGCGACCTTCTTTATAAATTCTGAACTCGGCAAAATTGCAAGTGACAATCCAGCGCGGCTTTTTATCATCGGGCAGGGCGTCGGCGTAGCGTTTTGCCTGGTCATAAACTTCTTTGTCAAGATTAATATCTGAACTTTTATGTTCAATCAGAACTTTAGTTGACGGAATATAAGCATCGATACGCCATTGATTAACGGGCTTTTGAAATTCGATAAAACCAGTAGTCTTTTCGACGCCGAACACATCATGAAGTAAATCTCGCCAAAAATCTTGATAATAACTGATTTCGTAGCCCAAATCGTACCAATAATTAGCGAAATTTTTTGCCGCATTATCATTCATAAAAATTTTCTCCCCGCTACAACTCGTTCAATTCCTGCCAAATCTTTAACAATCTCCACGTCAACGAAATTATTTTCCGCAAATAAAGTTTTGACTGCCGCCGCCTGATTTATTCCGACTTCTACTGCCAAAAGTCCGCCGTCGACTAAAAATTTCGGTGCCTCGCTTACAATCCGCCGATAAAAATTCAAGCCGTCCTCGCCGCCATCCAGTGCAATGCGCGGTTCTTTTTTTACTTCCGATTGCAAAGTTTCAAGTGCCGTTGTCGGGATATACGGCGGGTTTGATACGATTGCGTTAAAATTTCCTGTAAGCGGCGCGAATAAATCTCCGCAGAAAAATTTTATCCTGTCGTCGACGTGGAATTTAATTGCGTTGAATTTGGCGACTTGCAAAGCCTCCGACGAAATGTCAACGGCGACTGCCCGCGCAGATTTTACAAACTTTAAAATTGAAATGCAAATTGCGCCGCTGCCCGTTCCCAAGTCTGCAAAAGTTCCGCCGCCGATTGAACGCAAATATTCCCCGACGAGTTCAGTTAAAATTTCGGTGTCGGGGCGCGGAATTAGGACATTTTGATTAACGGCGAATGACAAGCCCATAAAATCTTTTGTGCCCGTCAAATATGCTACAGGGATTTTTTTCAGCCGCTGATTTATCAAGTCATTGAAGCGCAAGATTGATTCGAGCGGCAAATTTTTTTCTGCGTCGACGTACAAAGTTAATCGCCGCCATTTGAGCACGTGAGCAAGTAAAATTTCTGCGTCGAGGCGCGGTGTATCAATTCCATTTGCCTCAAGCTGTATCGTCGCCGCCTTTAAAACTTCCGCAACGGTTTTCATGGGTATCACTCCAAAAAAAAGGAGCCGCTTGGCTCCAAACTCTAAAAAGTGGCTAGTGGTTAGTGGCTAGTGACTAGGAACTTCTAACCACCAACCACCAACCACTAATCACTAATCAGCGCGGTTTAGCGAAAATCATTCTGCCGGCTGAAGTTTGCAACGCGCTAGTAACTTCAACGGAAATCGTTCTGCTCAAATATCTATGCCCGTTCTCGATAACAATCATGGTGCCATCGTCGAGATAGGCGACGCCTTGACCGGGTTCCTTGCCGTCCTTAACGACTTGAACTCTCATAGTTTCGCCCGGAATCACGACGGGTTTAACGGCGTTGGACAATTCGTTGATATTTAAAACGTTGACGCCGCGCAGTTGAGCGACTTTGTTTAGGTTGAAATCGTTGGTAATAATTTTACCGCCTAATTTCTGCGCAAGGCGTACAAGTTTTGAGTCGACGCCCTGCACGTCTTCAAAGTCAATGTTCATAATTTCGACTTCAAGACGAGAATCCTCGCGAATTTTTTGCAAAATATCTAAGCCGCGACGCCCGCGAACTCTCCTAAGCGTATCGGACGAATCAGCGATATATTGAAGCTCTTCAAGCACGAAAACCGGAATTAAAATCGTACCTTCCAAAAAGCCGGTATTGCAAATGTCAGCAATGCGCCCGTCAATAATTACATTCGTGTCCAGAAGTTTATAATTTTTATTTTTATCCTCTTTGAGCTTGACTAAATTAACTTTTGCGCGTTCGACAGGCGGATTTTCCTCTTGCGCAGGTTCTTTAACGGGTTCTTCAACGATTTTTTCAGGAGCTTTAACTTCTTTTGCGGCTTTTTCAGCCTCTCTATTGCGCAAAATTTCTTTTATGAAGTCAAAACTGCCGGTAATTTCTTTACGTTTTTTAATTGTGATTCTAACGCCCAAATAACCGAGAACAATGCTAAAAATAATTGGAA
>CAMJKR010000227.1 GCA_946406415.1 uncultured Selenomonadales bacterium
ATCTCGTTGCTTTCAAAGTAGCGGGAATTTTTCATTGCGCATTATTCCGCGTTGTAGTATATTGACGGGAGTTTAGTGATTAGTGGTTAGTGATTGGTGATTAGAGCACTAACCACTAACCACTAGCCACCAACCACTAACCTGAAGGGAGAAACTTTCGTGAGGACGAACAGTTTAATCAAGCTACTGATATGCTTAGGGGCAATCGTGGCGTTGTTTGTAATTTTTATTCGACCGTTGGCGCATTCGATACGTCAAGGCTTAGACTTGCAAGGCGGCACGCACGTCGTCTTACAAGCAGAAGACACGGACATTGCAAAAGTCGACGAAGACGCAATGCAACGGGTCGTATCAATCATGGAGAAGCGCGTTAACGAGTTGGGCTTAACTGAACCGATAATTCAGCGCGAGGGCGAGCGGCGAGTTATAATCGAACTGCCTGGAATAAAAGATCCCGACAAGGCGATTGAGACTATTGGCAAAACCGCAATGCTTGAGTTCAAAGACGAGGCGGGCAATACGCTTTTGACGGGCACAGACTTAAAAGACGCGCAAGCCGCAATGAATCAACAGAACGGTCAATGCGTCGTCAACCTGGAGTTCAGCGACGAGGGCGCACAAAAATTTGCAGACGCGACGTTAGAAAATGTCGGAAGGCAAATTGCAATTTTGCTTGACGGAGAAATTTTAACTAATCCCGTCGTCCGTGAACCGATTTTGGGCGGCAGAGCAGAAATTTCCGGTCAACGCGACTTGGAAGAGGCGCAACGGCTTGCAGTGCTTTTGCGGAGCGGCGCATTGCCCGTTAAAGTCAACATAATCGAAACGCGCACCGTTGGACCTTCGCTAGGACAAGATTCAAAGGATAAATCGGAATTCGCGTTCGTCGTCGGTATCGCGGCGGTTTTGGTGTTCATGCTGTTATTCTACCGCTTGCCAGGCTTTATCGCGGATATTAGCTTAATGGCGTATACGTTAATGCTTTTGGGCACGTTAAAAGGTTTGGACGCGACGTTGACATTGCCGGGCGTGGCGGGAATAATTTTATCAATCGGCATGGCGGTCGATGCGAACGTTTTAATATTTGAGCACTTCAAAGAGGAATTCAGATTGGGCAAGTCAATTCGGCTGTCAATGGACGCGGGCTTTAAGCGGGCGTTCACAACAATTTTTGACTCGAACATAACGACGATAATCGCGGCGGGCGTTTTATTCTTATTCGGCACGGGCACGATTCGCGGCTTTGCAATAACGCTGGGATTAGGCGTACTTTTGAGCATGTTGACGGCGATAACTTTAACGCAATTCATGCTGAAACTTTTAGTCAATTCAAAAGTTGTGGAAAGTCCCTCAGCATACGGCGCAGACGTCTTTGTACTGTTCGATTCTTCTAAGGAGGTGAAGTCATAATGCCGAAATTTGACATTGCCGGACGCGGGAAAATGTGGTTTATAATTTCCCTGCTCGTGATTGTTCCAGGCTTAATTTCTATGGTTGTACGCGGCTTTAATTTCGGTATTGACTTCACGGGCGGCACGATTATTGATTTAAAATTTGAACAGCCCGTAGCGATTGCGCAAGTTCGCGAGAGTTTAAAACCGTTCGGGCTTGACGGCGCGACGATTCAACTTTCGGGTGAAAGTTCAG
The DNA here is from genome assembly GCA_946406415.1 of uncultured Selenomonadales bacterium. Lineage (GTDB taxonomy): Bacteria > Bacillota > Negativicutes > Selenomonadales > Selenomonadaceae > Quinella. Next base: position 1,648 of record CAMJKR010000227.1, read on the forward strand.
ACGTTGCGACTTCAACGGATGTAATGATTCGCACGATTGATTTAGAGGAAGTTCAGCGCAAAGAGGTTATGGCGGCGATTCGCGATAAAGTTGGCGGCTATGAAGTTTTGCGCGAAGAAAAAGTCGGAGCGGTAATCGGCGGCGAATTAATTTTGAACGCGGTACTTGCGCTGGTAATTTCTTGGGTGCTAATAATTTTATACGTCGCTTATCGTTTCGAGTTCCGATTTGGTATTGCGGCAGTTGCGGCATTGGTTCACGATATTTTAATTGTATTGGCGTTTTTCTCGTTTACACAGCGGCAAGTTGATTCGTCGTTCGTTGCGGCGTTGTTAACAGTCGTCGGCTACTCAATCAACGACACAATCGTTATTTTCGACAGGATACGCGAGAATTTGAAATTGCACTCCAGGCGCGGCGGAAATGCCGTTGAAATCGTCAATCGTTCCGTTTACCAAACTTTGACGCGCTCATTGTATACGGTGTTTACGTGCTTATTTACGACATTTGCGCTGTTTTTCTTCGGCGGCGAGACGACTAAAGATTTTGCATTCGCGCTGATTGTCGGCTTTATGAGCGGCTGTTATTCGTCAATCTTTATCGCGGGTCCGTTGTGGCTGGAGCTTAGGAAATTTGGCGGCAAATCTTCCGGTAAATAGAATTCGGGACGCGTGATAAACTTGCGCATTTTGCACTACGCCGTTAAAATAGTTGGTAGCTGATAACTAACATCTAATCACCCGCGCGAAGGGAAGACGCTTATGAAGATGCAAGCTCCGACAAAAAACCTTCTTGTGAAGGCGACGATAGCTTTACCGCTTATTCTCGCAATAATTTTCGCGGGAATTTATTTTAATCTGTCAGGCATTTTCCGAGAGGCTCCAAAGGTAGCAGTTCAGCCGGTAAATAAATACAAAAAAACTTTGCGCGTTGTAACTGACCGCGATTACGCGCCTTACTCTTATATCGACGAAAATGGCAGTTATCAGGGCTACGATGTGGAAATGATGTACGAGATTGCTAATCGCTTGCAGATGAATCTTGACCTCGTGTTGATGGATTGGGACGCCGCCAACAGAATTTTCTTAAAAGGCGACGCAGATATAATTATGAACATGGAAAGCGATTTGATTATAAACAATCCGAATATTATCGCGACGCTTCCCACTACCGAGAAACAATACGTCGTTTATGGGCGCAAAGAAATTTCTTCCGTTACTGAACTTTACGGGCGGCGCGTTGCCTCTCTGCACAGAATGCCGGGACTTGGACTTGATGACGAAATTTCCTACGTGCATTCTTACAAAAAAATTTTTGACGGACTTAAGAGCGGCGAATACGAATTTGCAATCTGTCCTATTCAAGTCGGCGGAAGTTTCGTCGAAAAGCTTGACATTACAGGCGTTTTTCCGAGCTACGCGGTTCAGCACGTCTACGGTACGCTGGCAATGCACCCAGAAGATACAACGCTCCGCGTGAGAGTTAACGCCGTTCTAATCCAAATGCAACAGGAAGGGCGGCTCGACGCGCTCAATAAAAAATGGATTATCAATCGCTACGAAAATATCACGCTCGAAGAAATGATTACAAGTCGTCCGTGGCTCATCACGCTGATTATTTCCAGTTTGCTGTTCGTGATTCTGCTAATTGGCTATACGTTCTTACAAGTTCGTTATGCGCGTTCGCAGGAGGCTTATACTCAACAGCTGCAAGAACATTACGAGACAATAAAATTGCAGGGCGAGGAGCTCAAGCAACGACAAGCGGAACTTATCGCAGAAAAGGAACGCGCAGAGGAGGCTAATAAAGCAAAGTCCACTTTCCTTTCCAATATGAGCCACGATATTAGAACGCCAATGAATGCAATCGTTGGTTATCTCAATCTTGCTAAGGACTTGCACAAAATTTGCGAGGCTTGCCCGTTATATCTGAACGAACCTTGCAAAGATAATATTCCTGATAGAATGTTTGACTTCTTAAATAAAATTGACGCCTCAAGCCAACATTTACTTGCGTTGATTAACGACGTGTTGGAAATGAGCCGGATTGAAAGCGGCAAAATGGAGCTTGAACTTGACGGCATGAACATTGTCACCGCGCTCGATGAAGTTTATGATATGTTCGCTACGCAAATGGCGGGCAAAAATATTTCCTTCAGCGTCGACACTGCTAACGTTACTGATAAATTTGTTATCTGTGATAAAAACCGTCTTAATCGAGTCTTGTTGAACCTTTTGAGCAATGCTTACAAGTTCACGCCCGAAGGCGGCAATATTTCTGTTACGCTAAAGCAAGTAAGCGAAGTTCGCGACGTGTTTGCCGATTACGAGTTGCGCGTTAAGGACAGCGGCATTGGTATGACGCCTGAATTTGCCGCTAAAGTCTTTGAGGCATTTGAACGCGAGCGGACGTCGACTGTTAGCAAAATTCAAGGCACGGGGCTTGGCATGGCGATTACTAAAAGTATCGTCGACTTAATGGGCGGCACGATTAAAGTTATCACCGCGCCGGGCGAAGGCACTGAGTTTGTCATTGAAATTACTTTTGAGCTTGCTGAAGACATGCAAGAGGCAGTTGCCGCCGAAAATAAACAAGCCGCGCAGGTTATCGATTTCACCGACAAAAAACTTTTGCTCGTCGACGACATTGAAGTTAATCGCGAGATTGCCAAAATGCTCCTTGAAAGTGAGGGCTTTATCGTCGACACGGCAACCGACGGCAAGGACGCTGTAGAAAAAGTTGCGGCAAGTTCGGCTAATGTTTATGACGCGGTGTTAATGGATATACAAATGCCGATAATGAACGGCTACGAAGCGGCGCGGAAAATTCGTGAGTTGTCCGATAAAAAACTTGCGCAAGTGCCGATAATCGCAATGACAGCCAACGCCTTCAGCGAGGACGTAAAAGCCGCACTCGATGCCGGCATGAACGCGCACATTGCTAAACCTATCGACGTACCAAAAATGAT
>CAMJKR010000228.1 GCA_946406415.1 uncultured Selenomonadales bacterium
ATCAGCGCGGCGGGCGTTTTGGGATTGCGTCCGTGTTCGATTAACTTTTCTACAATTTGCGGCAGATTTGCGACGCCCATTAAAAAAATTAGCGTGTCGACAGCCGTAGCAATTTTTTCCCAGTTAATTGTTGATTCGGGCTTAGTCGGGTCTTCGTGCCCTGTCACTACTGCAAAACTTGTTGCAATGCCGCGATGAGTTACAGGAATTCCCGCATAAGCCGGAACTGCAATCGCGCTCGTGACGCCCGGAATTATTTCAAACGGCAAATTATTTTCGTGCAGATAAAGAGCCTCCTCGCCGCCGCGCCCAAATACAAATGGGTCGCCGCCTTTCAAACGCACGATGATTTTATTTTGCCGCGCCTCTTCGACAAGCAGTTGATTTATTTCTGATTGCTTGAGTGTATGATTGCCCGCAGATTTCCCAACGTAAATTTTTTTTGCCGCCGCGCAGAAATTTAAAATCGCATCGTCGGCTAATCTGTCGTAAATCACAACGTCAGCCGCCTGCAAAACTTCGCGAGCTTTGAGCGTCAAAAGTCCCACGTCGCCCGCGCCCGCGCCCACAAGATAAACCATTTAATGACCTCCAAAAATTTTTCCATGATTATATTTCGCACGGCAACTTTTTTCAATGCGCAATGCGGAATTATATCTTCCTTTACAACGAAAAAATTTTTTGCTAAACTCTGTAACGAAATCGGAAATCAAACGTATAAGCTACAGAAAACAAAATCACAAATTAAAACAAAAGGAGATTGATAAAAATGGCAAAGGAAATCTTGAAGGACGAAATCATGAATGAAGCGGAACTTGAGCAGGTCGCAGGCGGCAACCGCGATGAATTGGCACTCGACACCCAGCTGTTCAACACAATGGGCGGGAGAATTCCGGCATATGATAAATACGACATCACCAACACGAACGTCAACGGCATTGCGGCAAGAATTACTTCGCTCTACGGCAAGCTCGGAATTGAAGTTAAGTACAACGACTTCGGAGCCAGCAGCTACAGCATAGGCGGAAACCCCATTAGCCGCAACCAAGCAGTTGTAGAGGCAATGAACCGCGCCGGATACCATGACCTTGACCCTAAACCCTTCCAAATCTAAAAAATAACGCAAGCAAACAAAAAGCCTTTCGGCGGTATGTCGGAGGGCTTTTCGTTTGACGGCGCAGAAAATTTTTTTGCTAGACTGTGTAACGAAATCGGATTTTGAACGTATAAGCTACAGAAAGAAAAAATCAACCAAAAAATTTAAAAGGAGATTGATAAAAATGGCAACCAGAGAAGAGAACATCAAAAAAATCAATTTGGAACTCGAAAAGATGAGCGACGAGGAACTCGAACAGGTAGCTGGCGGTACCATTGGTCAAACTGCCGGAGACAGTAAGATTCTTTACGATTATGGGCTTATGGATAGATATTACGGCACGATACCTGTGATGTTTTATTGGAAGTCCAAAAGCGCGGAAGTTGATGCAGGCTGGGCAAAAGCCGGAATTACTTGTGTAACAAAACCTTTTGGTTCTAACCAGTATTTCCTCAATGGAAAGGAAATTTCACGCGGCGAAGCTTATGATCATTTGAAAGCAAATTTTAAAAGAATTCACCAAATCAGCGATGATTGAAGCGATTAAAGCAACTAAAAAAATCCTTCGGCGGGCGTGTCGGAGGGTTTTTTCGTTGCGTAAATCAAATTATCGCTGCCCCAAATAATAATTGACAAATTGTTGAGCTGTGCGCCCGTTGCGTCCCGAATGCGACATTTCCCAACGCAAGCCTTCAATCCGGAGCGTTTCCGCGTCAAGTTCAATATTGCGCCGCTTTAGCATACTGCGAATTATTTCAAGATACTCTGCTTGCGTCGGCGCGTGATAGTGAATTATCAGCCCGAATCTATCTGACAAGGAAATTGTTTCGTTTGCGCTGTCGTCGCGATAAAGTTCGTCATGTTCTTCCGAGCGGTCGCGCCACGTCTCTCGAATCAAATGACGCCGATTACTTGTTGCGTAGATTAAAACATTTTCGGGACGTGATTCAACGCCGCCCTCAATCGCCGACTTCAAATATTTATATTCCCCTTCCGACTCCTCAAAAGATAAATCGTCTAGGAAAATTATAAACCGCTTGCTTAAAAATTTTCTAAGCGTCTCCATTAAATCAGGCAAGCTTTTAAGTTGCGGCTTAGTAATTTGGACGAGGCGCAGTCCTTGTGAATAATATTCGTTGACGAGAGCCTTGACGCCTGAAGATTTACCCGTACCGCGTGCCCCGACAAGCAAAACATTATTGGCGGGCTTGCCGTCAACAAAGGCGGTCGTGTTGCCCGTCAAAAGTTTTTTCTGGTGCGCGTAGCCGATTAAATCATCAAGCCGAATCGTTTCAAAGTGCCGAATGCCGACGATAGAATTTTTATCCCAGCGGAAGGCGCGATAAGTCGCCATGTCGCCGTAGCCGAAGCGTCGCCAGTGTTCGATAAAAGCGTCGGCAATTTCGTCTGCAGTAATAAGATTTTCCAGCCGCCGCAACAGCTCGTTAAAAGATTCGTCCGTATTCGCGGCAGTCGGCTTGTAGAGGTTGAGAATTTTTAAATCGCTCCAAAGTTCGCCACGCAATATCGGCAATAAAATTTCCACGTCGTGTTTAAAAACCTCGCGAAGACTTTCGCCGATAATTCCGCCGTTGATTTCAATCGAAGTCGAAATTAAATTCGGTTCGTGCGCCAAAATGTAAATCAGATACGCCCGATAAAGATTGCCGCTCAAGCCGAGCCGTTCCGCCCGTTCAATCAACCTCGCGGCAGTTTCAAATTCGTCCGTCGTGCCGTCAAAAATTTCCGCGTCAAGCAGATTGCGGCAAACAATTAATCCTTGCAAAGTCATTTTAAAATCCTTTCCTTATCTAAAATTTCTCCGTCGACAGTTTGAGCCGTCAAATTTATTTCCGTTGCGTTGACGTTTAGCACGATAAAACTTTCCGGCTCTTCGCGAAGATTTTTAAAAGTTACTTCGTCAATCGCGGAATGCGGCTCCACATATTTTTGGTCGCCTGCTCGCCCGCATAAAATGTAAGTCGTGCCCCGCGCAGATTTTTTTCGCGCAAAAATTTTCCCGCGATTCCTGTACGTGTGCAAATGCCCCGTGAACACCAAATCAATCTCCAGCTCATCGAACAGCTCCAAAAACCTGTCAGCAATGTCGTTAAACTCATCTTGCGCGTAGTCGTAAATGTCCTTGTGCATTAAAACGATTTTCCAAGGACGATTGACCTGCGCGGCATCGCGTCGAAGAAAATATTCCTGCGCTGATTGCAAATTCGGTTTAAACTTGTCCAGCTCGGCAAATTGCGTATTCAAGATAAAAAAATGCGCCGCGCCATAATCAAACGAGTAAAAGTAGCCGCCAAGATTTTTCGCGCCGTTGTCGGGTAATGTGAACTGATTTAAATAGCCCGTCGGCAAAGCGTTAAACCAATCGACGCCGTAACATTCGTGATTGCCCATGACGGGCGCAAAAATTTTTCCCGCTAAAAGTTTCGTCGCCGCAAGGTGCCACGCCCGCCATTGATAATCCGCCTCACCGTTGTCTACCAAATCGCCAATAACTGTAATAAGTTCCGCGTCGGGAAAATTTTCTTGAGCCGTGTCTGCAGTTCTTTGCCAAATTTCGTAGTGCTCGCATTGCGAATCCGCGAAGATTAACATTTGAAATTCTCCATCGCCCGCCGTTCGCAAATCTTGCCACAAAGTCGCACGCTCGCCCGATAAAATTCTAAACTTGTACAAACTCGCAGGCTTTAAATTTTCCAATGCGCAAGAATAAATTAAATCGTGTTGATTAACTTCCGAAAAATGCGCCGCCTCCTCGCCGACAAGTTGCCACTCCACTTGAAAATTTTCTGCCGCGTCTGCTTGCCACATTAGCATTCGCGACGACCTTGAATCTTTAGTTATAACTTGCCGCAAAAATTTTACGCTTGTCAACGGCTCGTAACCGTCTTGCGGCGTGTGCAGTTCGTCAAGCCGTTCCGCCTCTGCTAACTTTGGAAAATACGCTCCAAGCCCCAACGCAATTAAAATTTTTATAAAAAATCTCCGGCTCATTAGTTCAGCTCCGATTAAATCGTTGTCAAAATTTTTACCGCAATATTCAAACGCGGCGACAACGTTAAAATTATCGTAACGTCAAGCGCGTCCGCTGTTTGGTTACTTTTTAAAAGTAACCTGCTCATGATGTAAAGTTGACAAGTTTAGTAGAATATTTATCGGGCAAGCGACAAATTTTCCCGCCGCTCGTGAAGACGTTAGTTGAAGTTCCCTCCGCCAAAATTTTTTCCTCGCCGCGTTTGCGAATCACGTAGTTAAATTTCATTTTCGCCTTAGTCAAAGCCTCTGCCGTCGTCTCAATCTCCAACTCGTCATCAAATTTCGCGGGCGCATGAAATTTCGCGCTGACTTCGATAATCGGAAATAAAATCCCGTCGCTCATCATTTCGTTCAAGTCAATTCCCAACACGCGCAAAAATTCTACTCGCCCCGTTTCAAACCAGCGGATATAATTTGAGTGGTGCACAACGCCAAATGTGTCCGTGTCGTAAAATTTC
>CAMJKR010000229.1 GCA_946406415.1 uncultured Selenomonadales bacterium
CTATGTAAAGAGCGCGTATGCTTGTGCCCTGTTCAATATCGTTTATTGTTAAATTCTGTCGCTCGCGCTCTTGGCGAAGCGTATAGCCTACCATTTACAACATCTCCTTTCGAGCGCATTATAAACGACTGTTTTTTAAAATACAAGTTAATTTTTCGTGAGGCGATTGGCGCAAGCTGTGAATTCTGCCAAAATTTTTTCCTCGTCCAAAGTTTTCAATTCGCGACCTTGCATTAAAATTTTTCCGTCAACAATAACCGTATCAGCCGCCGACGAATTTGCCGAGTAAACCAGAAGTGACACGGGATTATAATTTGGTTGCCATTCGACGCTACACATATCCCAAAGTACAATATCCGCCTTGCAACCTTCCTCAAGCCGTCCGACGTTAGCTAAGTTCAAAGCTTTTGCGCCGTTCTCCGTTGCCATTTGCAGAGCCTGCGCGGCGGGAACGGCTAAAGGATTGAGCGTATCGACTTTGGCAAGCAGAGCCGCCAGCCGCATTTCTTCCAACATGTCGAGATTATTATTGCTTGACGCGCCGTCGGTACCGAGTGCAACCGTTACGCCTTTCGATAAAAGTTTCGTCACGGGACAAATGCCGCTTGCCAATTTCATGTTGGAGCCTGGATTGTGCGCCACGCGAACTTTTTTAGCTTTGATAATCTCAATTTCCTCGTCGCTCAAATGCACGCAATGCGCCGCCAAAAATCCCAAATCTAAAAGTCCGGTTTCCGCGACGACTTCAAAGGGTCGCTTGCCGTAATTTTTAATGCAGTCGTCAATTTCAGTTTTGGTTTCGTTCATGTGCATATGAATTTCCGCGCCGAGTTTTGCCGCTTCGTTGACGACTTTTTTAAGATAATCGGGTGGGCAAGTGTAAATCGCATGGGGTCCGAACATAATTTGTATCCTTCCGTCCGCCCTGCCGTGAAAATTCTTGTAAAGTTCAATATTCCAAACAAGTCTTTTATCGCCGTCGAAAATTCCGATAAGACCTTGACTCAAACTGCCACGCAAGCCCGATTCGTCGACGACTTTAGCAACTTCGTCCATGCAAGGACCGTACATATCGGCAAAAGCAGTTGTGCCGCTTTTAATCATTTCGACTGCCGCCAACGCCGCGCCCCAATAAATATCTTTACGCGTCATCTTATCTTCAATCGGCCAAATATCTTTTTGGAGCCAATCCATTAACGCTTTGTCGTCGGAATAACTACGGAGCAAAGTCATTGAGGCGTGTGTATGCGCGTTAACAAGTCCGGGTGTCGCGAATTTGTTTTTGCCGTCGATAACGTTCGCGCCCGCAACTTCGCCTTGAGTTATCTTAGAAATTTTATCGCCGCTGACGTAAATATTAGCCGTAACGACCTCGCCTGAAGGCTTAAACATTTTCACGCCGCTGATTACAAAACTATTCATTCTGCTACCTCCAATTTTTTTACCAATTTCTGATTGATAAATTTAGCAGATTAAGGCAGGTAGTTCAAGAAAAATTGACAAGATTTATTGCTACATGTAGAATTATAAAAAATTTTCGCGGAGGTATCAAATGCTTGACAAAGAAATTTTGCAGTACAAAGTCGGCGGATTGCTCTATATGCCGGCTTTCCAAAAAAATATCGTTCAGAAAATCGCAGAAAAAAAGTTGCCGCACTTAACATCAGCGGCTTTTTGTTTGGAAGATTCAATTCGCGATGAATCACTCGACGAGGCGGAAAAATCTTTGCAATCTATCTTGCGCGAACTCGAAAGCTTGGAAAATTTGCCGCTAATTTTTGTAAGAATTCGTTCACCGCGTCATTTGGAAATTTTTCATGAAACAATCGGCTCGCGCTCAAAAATTTTAACGGGCTACATTCTGCCAAAATTCGACATGAGCAACGCGGAAGCATATATCAAACTCGCAAGGCAAATAAAACTTCCAATCATGCCGACACTTGAAACTAATCGCGTGGCAAGTCTTTTAACTCGTCGCACGGAACTTTTATCGCTTAAACAATCACTAGACGAAATTAAAAGTATCGTGCTCAATATCCGCGTCGGCGTCAACGATTTTTGTAATCTGTATGGATTGCGCCGCAACATCAACCGGACGATTTACGATATCGGCATTGTCCGCGACATTTTGATTGATATTTTGAATGTCTTCGCAAAAGATTATGTCGTAGCCGGCTCGGTGTGGAATTTTTTCGGCGGAAATTTTTGGGCGGAAGGCTTGAAAAAAGAATTGGAGCTGGACAAAATCAACGGCTTTATCGGCAAAAGTGCAATTCACCCCGCGCAGTTGCCGATTATTTTTAACGGCATGAAAGTTTCCAAAACCGACTTCGACGACGCAAATCAGATTCTGAATTGGCAATCGAATAGTTACGGCGTCATGAAAAGTGCAGACGGTTCACGCATGAACGAAATTAAATGCCACTTGAATTGGGCGCGCCGCATAAAAATTTTGAGCGAGCTTTACGGGGTGATTTAATGACTTACACAGCAGACGACGTTTTAAGAGTTGCAAAACGATTGAACAACGCGCGACGAAATTATTTGCTGATCAATCCTCTGCAGGGCAAGCATTTGCCGACAAAACCTTCCGCCGCCCTTGAGATGATGAACGCGCTGGGCAAAAAGGTCGCGGGAAATTTTTCTTCAGCGCGATTAGTTATCGGGTTCGCTGAAACGGCAACGGCAATCGGCGCAGTTGTCGCAAAAAATTTGTCGGACGATTGTTTTTATCTGCAAACGACACGAGAAAATTTTGCGGGCGAGTTCGTGGAATTTTTAGAGGAGCACAGCCACGCGCCAGAACAAAAACTTTACGCCGAAAATTTATCCGAGCTTATCAATCAGACACCGGAAATTATTTTTGTCGATGATGAACTTTCGACGGGCAGAACGCTTTTAAATATCGTTCGACAGCTTAAGAATAATTTTCCCACGCTTAACGAAAAAAAAATCTGCGCGGCGTCAATAATCAATCGACTGTCGGCAGATAATCTTGCGGCATTGGCGGCTGAAAATATTTCCTGCGTTTATCTCGTTAAGCTGGAGCAGAAAAGTTTTGACGTAGAAAATATTTTAGTCGAGGCGGCAAGCGAAATTATCTCTAGGCATAAAAATTTTTCGATTTATGAAATGAATTTTTCGACTGATACGCGACGCGGCGTTAAAATCGGCGAATATTTTAATCAATGCACGGCGTCAGGCAAATTTATCGTCGACATGCTAAAGCGCGAAAACATTTCCGGCGAAATTTTGATTCTCGGTACGGAAGAATTTATGTTGCCGGCGATTATTATCGGGAGCAACTTAGAGGCAGAAAAGTTTTCGGTGCGAACGCAATCGACAACGCGCAGTCCCATTGGCATTTGCAATAAAAAAAATTATCCGATTCGCGAAGGCTTCAAGCTTAGAAGTTTTTACGACGCGACGCGGACAACTTACATTTACAACTTAAAATTTTATGACGCGGCAATTATCGTGACTAATGCCGAAAATTTTTCTGCAGGGCTTGAAGATTTAATCGCCGCGCTAAATGTTCACGGCGTCGGAAAAATTATCAAATGTATTGCTTTTTAAGTCTCTGCTTGTTTTTCCTCAGGCGGCAAGATACCCGCCATGCGCAAAAGATATTTGGCGTTAGTCGTGTGCGTTCTGCCTTTGCGCAACTTGAAATCAAATTTAATCTCGTTGCCAACGTAATATTCTTCAAAATGCGCGTTGGAAATGCGAGCGTTTTCGCTAACCATATCGCAAAGTTGAAAATCGTGCGTAGTAACAAGCGTAATACTTCTGTCGTTAGTTAGGCGGCGAATTGCTTCTTTTGCGCCAATAACTCGGTCGTTAACATTAGTGCCCTTGAAAATTTCGTCGATACAAGCGAGCATGGGCAAATTTTTTTCCGTGTACTCAATCATTGACTTAATCCGCAATAGTTCAGCGTAAAACGTCGAGACGCCTTGACTAAGATCATCGTTAACGCGAATGGAAGTTAACACGGCGAGGCGACTGACAGCAAAACTTTTCGCGCAAACGGGAGCACCGGAATAAGCGACAATCACGGCGGCGGCTAACGTCCTAATCCAAGTTGTTTTGCCGGACATGTTCGCGCCCGTGATTATCGTCGTGCCGGCAGTAAGTTCAACGTCATTTGGAACGCCTTTAGCGTCGGCAACCAGCAAACTCGTCAAGCCCTCAACTTTAAGGTGCGGCTCTTCTTCCTCGTAAAAAGTCGGGAAACAATAAGTTGTTCGCGTTTGACCGATTGACGCCAGCGAAATTAAAACTTCCACTTCGGCGAAGGCGTCCAGCCACGTGCGCAAATGATTTGCCGCGTCTACCCGCCACTTCATGAACGCCACAACTAAAAAGAAGTCTGACAGAAACAACGCGTTGCCGATTATAAAAAATATCGGGTTGTGCCGAGCATTAGCCGCGTCGACGAGTAAAGACAACGTTTTTAATTTCTGCGCGGCTGAAACTTCGTCGGTTAAAATATCGCGGATATTTGATAGACGATTTGAACTGAAATTTGTTGATTCGAGCCGTTCAAAAATCGCACGATACAGCC
>CAMJKR010000230.1 GCA_946406415.1 uncultured Selenomonadales bacterium
TGTTGGGACGAATTATCTGGAGTACAACTCAATAATAGACTGTTCGTTAACGGGAATGTCGCTGATGTCCTCGCGGGTCGGGAAACGTGTAACTGAGCCTTTGAGGTTAGCTTGATTAGAATCGAGCCACGGCGGAGCACTAAGGGCGTTGTTGACTTCCTTAATAACTTTGAAAATTTCTTTGCCCTGACTTTTTTCGCAAACTTCAACGACATCGCCGACGCTTACCAATGCCGACGGAATATCGACGCGCTTGCCGTTAACAGTAATGTGCCCGTGACGAACGAATTGACGAGCTTGACGGCGGGTGTTAGAAAAGCCCATGCGAAAAACTACATTATCCAAACGGCGTTCGAGGAGGACAAGAAGATTTTCGCCTGTGACGCCGGGCATTTTCTTAGCTTTTTCGTAGTAGTTACGGAATTGACGTTCAAGGACGCCGTAGATAAATTTAGCCTTCTGTTTTTCTTTAAGCTGCAAACCGTACTCGCTGACTTTGCGGGTCATGCGCTGTTGCTGGTGTTTTTTTTCACCGACTTTGCGCGAACGACCGATAACCGCCTGTTCAATTCCGAGTGCGCGGCAGCGTTTCAATGCGGGAGTTCTATCGATTGCCATATTTGCACCTCCAAATTAAACTCTTCTGCGTTTGGGCGGACGACAGCCGTTGTGCGGAATGGGCGTCACGTCTTTAATCATGTTGACTTCCAAACCCGTAGCTTGAAGCGAACGAATTGCCGCCTCGCGTCCTGCGCCGGGTCCTTTAACATAAACCTCAACTTGTTTCAAGCCGTGCTCCATAGCCGCCTTAGCTGCGGTTTCAGCTGCCATCTGCGCGGCGAAGGGAGTAGATTTACGCGAGCCGCGAAAACCTAAGCCGCCCGCCGACGCCCAAGAAATTGCGTTACCGCTTTTGTCGGTGAGCGTGACAATCGTATTATTAAACGTGGAGCTGATATGCGCCACGCCGTATTCAATATTCTTGCGAACTTTCTTTTTGGCGCGAACTGTTCTTTTTGTTGCCACCTGTCTTGACCTCCTTAAAGATTATTCTTTCTTTTTGCCCTGTACGAGTTTTTTAGGACCCTTGCGAGTTCTAGCGTTATTTTTGGTGTTTTGTCCACGAACAGGGAGACCGAGACGGTGACGGCGTCCGCGATAACAGCCAATATCAATGAGTCGCTTGATGTCCATCTGAACATCGCGGCGAAGGTCGCCCTCCACTACGAAGTTATGATCGATAGCATCACGAAGTTTAACAACATCGTCATCCGTGAGATCTTTTGTCCGAGTGTCAGGGTTGACGCCCGTCATCGCGAGGATTTTCTGCGACGTGGGCAATCCGATTCCGTAAATATACGTAAGAGCGTATTCGATTCTCTTGTCACGGGGCAAATCTACACCAGCTATACGTGCCATAAATTTTTCACCTCCTTAACCTTGACGTTGTTTATGTTTGGGATTTTCGCATATAACCATAACGCGCCCTTTGCGCTTGATGATTTTGCATTTGTCACACAACTTTTTGACTGACGGTCTAACTTTCATAATGCCCGCCTCCTAAACGATTCGATAATGTACCACGTTTTCTAATTGTTGTCTATAGTTACTTGAAACGATAAGTAATTCTTCCGCGTGTCAAGTCGTAAGGCGTAAGCTCAATCGTAACTTTATCGCCGGGAAGAATTCGGATAAAGTTCATGCGAATTTTCCCCGACACGTGAGCCAAAACTTTATGCCCGTTCGCCAACTCGACTTGGAACATTGCATTAGGCAGAGCCTCCAAGACTTTGCCCTCGACTTCGATAACGTCTTGTTTTGACATGATTGTCGCCTCCGGATTAATCCTGCACCGAGGTCAAAACGCTAACGAGATCTTCGGTGACTTTGTCAATGGGTTGTCTGCCGTCAATTTCGGTGTAAACGCCCGCATTTTTATAATAATCAATCAACGGACGAGTCGACGCCTCATAAGCACCAAGACGATTTTTCATAGTCGCCTCGTTGTCATCAGCGCGTTGATAAAGTTCGCCGCCGCATTCGTCGCAAGTGTCACCTTTGGGCGGGTGAAATTTCACGTGATAAGTTGCGCCGCATTTCCTGCAAAGTCGACGCCCAACAGCACGCTCAATCAGATATTCTGCTGGAACATTTATATTCAACACGCAAGTAATTTTCTTGCCGAGTTCGTCGAGAATTTTATTGAGTGCGTCTGCCTGTTCGACTGTACGAGGAAAGCCGTCGAGGATAAAGCCGTTCTTGCAATCGTCTTTAGCCAACCGCTCGCGAACGATACCGATTGTAATTTCGTCGGGAACGAGTTTGCCCGCGTCCATGCAAGCTTTAGCCGCCTTGCCAAGTTCCGTTCCTTCCTTAACCGCCGCTCTGAACATGTCGCCCGTTGAAATTTGCGGGATTGAAAATTTCTTTACAAGTTTAGCCGCCTGCGTACCTTTGCCGGCTCCAGGGGCACCCATTAATAGAAGTTGCATTTTGATTTCCTCATTTCATGAAGCCTTCATAGTGCCGCATAACGACCATCGCTTCGATTTGTTTCATTGTGTGGAGCGCGACGCTTACGACAATCAATAACGCCGTCCCTCCGAAGTATACGCCTTGAATGTGAGTTGCTCCGCCTATCAAATTTGGCAACACCGCGATAAACGCCAGATACAACGAACCCGCTGTTACCAATCTTGTCAGCACATAGTCCACATAATCCGCCGTCGGCTGTCCAGGTCTTATTCCAGGTATAAACGCGCCGTATTTCTTGAGGTTGTCCGCCATATCCGGTATCTTCACTGTTACCGCCGTGTAAAAATACGTAAAGAAAATTATTAACACGACGTAGATTGAAGTTTGGAGCGGCGTGCCCCATTGCAGATAAGCCGCTAACTTTTGTATCGTCGGATTGTCAATGAACTGCACAACCGTTATCGGGAACATTAGCACCGAAGACGCAAAGATTATCGGTATAACGCCTGCGGGATTTACTTTCAGCGGCAAATGGCTTTGATGTCCGCCATAAGCCCTAGCTCCGACAACTCGTTTTGCGTAGGTTATCGGGATTCTGCGTAAAGCCGCCTCGACGTAGATAACGAACACAATCATTGCCAGCGCGATTATCGCGAACAATACGACGCTGAAATAATTTATCGTGCCCGCTTGTACATACTGATAAATTGTCGCTAAATTCTTAGGCAGTGCCGCAACAATTCCCGCGAAGATTATCAGCGAAATTCCGTTGCCGACACCTTGCGCGGTTATCTGTTCACCTATCCACATTAAAAGCGTTGTGCCCGCCGTCAACGTTATCGCGATTATCAAAATGTTCACGGGGTTTGGATTAAGGATTGCCGCTTTCAATCCGATTGACATTCCGATTGCTTGCGCAAATGCTAACACGACCGTTAATTTTCTGGTAACTCGCGTAGTTTTCTTGTGACCTTCCGCGCCTTCCTTTGACCATTGCTCCAAAGTCGGGATAACAACCGTTAACAGTTGCATGATAATCGCCGCGTTGATATATGGCGTGATACTCATTGCGAAGATAGAAAATTTGCTGAACGCGCCGCCGGAGAATAAATCCAACAGCCCGAACAAACTCCCGTTATTAAAGAGCTGTTCGATAGCCGTCGGATCTACTCCAGGTACGGGAATGTGCGTGCCCATGCGGAACACTGCAAACATTATCAGCGTAAAAATTATTCGCTGCCTTAGCTCAGGAATCTTAAAGATATTTGACAGAGCCGACAGCACTTTAAATCACCTCAGCCGTCCCGCCGACAGCCTCAATCTTTTGAATAGCCGTCTTTGTGAACCCCTGCGCTTTAACGTTCAATTTTTTAGTTAATTCGCCGTCGCCCAAAATCCTCACGCCGTCGAGGACGTTTTTAAGGATACCAATTTCGACGAGCGCAACCGCGTCAACCGTCGTATCGTCGTCAAAAATATTGAGCGTTGCGACGTTGACTTCAGCATATTCCTTGCGCCAAATATTTTTAAAACCGCGTTTGGGCAAGCGACGATAAATCGGCATCTGCCCGCCTTCAAAGCCCGGACGAACGCCGCCGCCACTGCGAGATTTTTGTCCTTTGTGCCCGCGTCCAGACGTTTTGCCGCAACCGGAACCCGTGCCGCGTCCCAAACGTGTTTTATCCTTGCGAGCACCTTCCGCAGGTTTAAGTTCGTGCAATTTCATCAGCTAAACCCCCTTCCGATTTATTTTTCAAGTGCAACCTTAGCCTCTTCTGCGACTTCCTCGACCTTCACGAGATGTTCAACCTTGTGAATTTGTCCGCGAATCGTCGGGGAGTCCGGCAGTATCGAAAAGGAATTTAATTTGCGCAAACCGAGCGAACGGACTGTTCTGCGTTGAGTTTCGGGACGACCGATTACGCTTCTGACCAATGTGATTTTCAATTTAGCCACGTGTCGACCCTCCTTAGTTAAAAAGCTCCGCAACAGTTTTGCCGCGCAGTTCGGCGACAACTTCCGCACGCTTTAACATTTTCAAGCCCTCAAGCGTCGCACGCACCATATTATTAGGATTGGACGAGC
>CAMJKR010000231.1 GCA_946406415.1 uncultured Selenomonadales bacterium
CAGCGGTTTTCGACGGCGTGCGACGTTGCAAAAATCATTGCGTATTCTGTTTTGTCGACATGATTGCGCCGAACATGCGAAAAACTCTTTCGATTAAGGACGACGATTATCGCCTGTCCTTTTTATTCGGGAATTTTATTACGCTGACAAATTTGACGGCTAAAGATTTTAAGCGCATAAAAAAATATCACTTGTCGCCGCTGTTCGTGTCGATTCACGCAATGAATCCTGAACTTCGCGCAAAAATTTTGAGAACGCCGCTCGGAGCAAAAATAAATTCGCAACTCGACGAATTGGAGCGGGCCGGCGTGGAATATCATACTCAAGTTGTTTTGTGCAGAGATTTAAACGACGGCGCAGAATTAGACTTTACGATAGCGGAAATTTTAAAGCGTCGACCGCACGCGCAGAGCTTAGCAATCGTTCCCGTCGGTGTGACAAAATATCGCCGCGATAAATTTTTACTTAATCAATTCGATAAAGTTTCAGCGGCAAAAGTGATAGAGCAAGTCGAACGTTGGCAACAAAAAGCCCGCGCGGAATTCGGACGGACTTTTATATATTTAGGCGACGAATTTTATTTATTGGCAGAAAAAGAATTGCCGCCCGTCGAATTTTATGATGACTTCCCGCAGATAGAAAACGGTATCGGCATGACGCGCAACTTTATGGAAGAATTCGGCGTAGAAAAAATTTCTGTCAAAAAAAATTTAACAATAGACGTAGTAAGCGGAACATCATTTGCTAAGGTTTTAAAAAATTTGGTAGCCGATAATCCGAACGTGCGAATCTTGCCGGTTGAAAATAAATTTTTCGGCTCCAAAGTAAATGTGTCGGGGCTGTTGACAGGCGCAGATATAATTGCGGCGTTGAAGGGCGGTGAGCGCGATTTAATTTTAATTCCAGCGACGGCACTCAAGGCGGGCGAAGAAATCTTTTTAGACGACGTGACACTTGACGATTTGAGAAAAATTTTTGCGCCCGCGCAGGTTTTGCCGGTTCATGACGGCGTGGAGTTTAGAAAAATTTTGGAGGGGAAATTTTAAATGAGCAAACCAATAGTGGCGATAGTGGGGCGTCCAAACGTGGGCAAGTCGACGCTGTTCAATCAGATTGGCAAAAAAAGATTGTCAATCGTCGACGATATGGCGGGCGTGACGCGAGACCGAATTTATATGGACGCGACGTGGCTAAATCACGAATTCACGCTGATAGACACGGGCGGCATCGAAATAAAATCTGCCGATAAAATGTTGAACTCGATAAAAATTCAAGCGCAAATCGCAATAGAAGAGGCAGACGCAATAATTTTTGTTGTCGACGGGCGAGCGGGCTTGACTTCAGCTGACGAGGATATTGGAAAAATGTTGCGCGGCGCAGATAAACCGGTTGTCGTCGCCGCAAATAAAATCGACAATCTTAAACTCGAAACGGAGCTTTACGAATTTTATAATTTGGGCTTAGGCGAACCGATTGGAATTTCCGCAAGCAACGCGCTAAATTTGGGCGATTTGCTTGACGCGGTAGTTAAAACTTTTCCAGAAAATAATTTTGAAACTCGTGACGAAGACGAAATCCGAATTGCGGTAATTGGTCGCCCGAACGTCGGAAAATCTTCGTTGGTAAATAAATTGCTCGGCGAAGAGCGCGTAATTGTTAGCGATATTCCAGGAACGACGCGCGACGCAATCGATACGCATTTTTTTATGGACGGAACGAAATTTACTTTGATTGATACGGCAGGCATGCGGAAAAAATCTAAAATTGATGAACCGGTCGAACGTTACAGCGTGATTCGTTCGCTTAGGGCGATTGACCGCGCAGATGTCGTGTTGATGTTAATTGAAGCTCCCGTCGGTGTAACTGAACAGGATAAAAAAATTGCGGGCTATGCGCATGATTCGGGCAAGGGTTGCGTTATCGTCGTCAACAAGTGGGACATTTTCCCGAATAAGCACGACCGCTCAACGAATAGATTTACCGACGAGCTTAGACAGCGTTTAGGATTTTTACAATATGCGCCCGTCGTTTATACCAGTGCTTTAACGGGGCAACGCGTCGACCGCGTAACGGAGCTTGTTAAATTTGTCGCCGAGCAACAGTCTATGCGAATTCAAACGAGCGTCCTTAACGAACTGATTCGCGACGCCGTTGCAGTAAATCCGCCGCCAAGTAAAAAAGGCAAGTCTGCTAAAATTTTCTTTGTGACGCAAGCCGACATTTGCCCGCCGCGTTTTATAATTTTTGTGAACGAGCCGGAACTTTTGCATTTTTCCTATCTGCGTTTTATCGAAAACCGCTTACGTGAAAGTTTTGGCTTTGAAGGCACACCACTAAAATTTATCGTTCGCAAGCATAATCAAAAGGATGACGAACAATAAAACAATCAAAAGGAGGAAGAATAATAACAAACACGACATGAATCAATAACGATTGCGCATTGCCAAAAATTTTTCCTGTGGTATACTTCGCAACTGTTCAAGGGATTGAATGACGAACACAAAGACAGGAGGCAATAATCATGAAGAAACTTTTTAAAGAGAACGCGGCAATACTCGCATTCAGCACTGGGCTTTTCAGCGCGTCGCTGGTTGTCGGCTTGGTATTCTTCTACGGTCTCAATAAAATCTTTTGATACATTTTGCACTAATTAGTAAAGGAGGCACACATCATGAAGAAAATCTTCAAAGACAGTGTCCTCGCGGCTAGCACAGGACTTTTTGCCTGCTCGCTGGCAGTCGGTCTGGCACTTGTCTACGCGATGGACAAATTGATTTAAAGACCGATTAACCTCCATTTATACGGCGGAGAATCTGCGCGGCGGACTAAATCAGTCGCTGGCGAAATTAAAGACTCTTACGCGCCGTTCAAATAGAATAATCCTCAACCATTATAAATACCCTCCCCAAAAAAATTCCCCGCCGATTGTGACGGGGAGTTTTTTTATTTCCGTGTACAAATTATTGACGCAAAAACTTTTTCCATAAACGACGGAATAATTTTTTCCTGCAAGAAATATTCTGCGTCGGGCTGAAGTTGCGCTTTGATAAATTTATTAACGGCGTCGATTGAACTCAGCGATAAAGGTGTTCCGCTCGTCAAGTGTACAAAAATTCCTTGCGCGTGTTTAAGTTCGTCCGCCTCCAGCGTCGGGAATTTTGCGGCAAGTTTAATCGCGTCAAGGGCAGTAGTCGCCTCGCCGTAACCAAATGCCGCATTGCCCCACTTAAAAAGCTCGTGGCTTGTGTCGAGCATGTCTAAGAAAATTTTGACACCTTGACAAAAAATATCGTCGGCAACGTCGAAAAGCTCATGAAGCGAAATTTGCGGGCGGTTTATGCAGAAGATAAAAAATTTCTCGGCAGGCATGATAAAAAGCGTATCGACTTTGCCGCGCAGATTTTTAAGCGTGTATTCGGCGTTCATTTTCCGCGAAGAATTTTCTAAGATTGACGGCTTACAGACAAAGGCAACAGTCACGGCTTTTTTCGCGCAAGAAGTGATAATCGGAACTGCCGCCCGCGCCGCGTTGGAGGCAAGCCCCGCCACGATAAAAATTAATTTCGCGTCTTGCAAAGCGTCAGCAATACTTTTATAAATCGTCGTCAAGTCGCGGTTGAGGAAAATATTTTTCCGCGCCGTACTCGTCAGCATAATATTTTCATCGTTGCCAATCGCGATAAACTCAACGGATTTATTTTTGCCGATGCCCGCCGCAATCATCTTACTAATCGCCTTTGCGCCGCCTTCGCCTAAGCCAACAATTTTTATATTAATCTTCATAAAATTTTCTCCCGTCAGTCGCTTTGCCAAATTTTGTCGCTCAAAATGTCTATGCAGGAAATTTTCCCGTTCGCCATAAATGAGCCGGTGTCCATGAGCGTAATTTTATTCGGTAAGCGAATCGGATAATACCAGTCGCGTTTGATAAAGGGCGTAGGCGTATGTCCGCAAATTACGTGCGCCGAACCGCGATAACCGTTGTAAAATTGCTCGCGAATCCAAAGCAAGTCTTCTTCCTCCTGCTGTTCAAGCGGTCTGCCTGGCTTAAGTCCCGCGTGTACAAAAATATATTCCTCGCCGTTGATTTCCATTCGATGATAAAGCGGGCGGTCGTTTATAAACTCCAGCGCACGGTGAAAGGCAGTAGAATCTTTCTGCCGCCAAATATCGAATTCCGCCTTAGTTTTGTTGCCGCCGTTCGGTAGCCAAATATAACCTTCCGTGCCGCCCAGCGCGTAATAATACAACATCATTTGTTCGTGATTGCCGCGCAGAGCAATGACGTTAGGTTTTTCGCTCATCTCCATTGCCCAACGAAAACAGCGCATATTTTCTTCGCCGCGGTCAATGTAGTCGCCCAAAAGTATTAAAAAATCTTGCCGCTCGTCAAATTTTATTTTATGGAAAAGCGATAAGAGCCGAGTAAATTTCCCGTGCATGTCGCCGATTACTAAAATTCGTCGATAATTCATTACTACACCTCTTTCAGCTTGCCGATAAAAAATTTTTATCAATAATTTCTGTTCGAGG
>CAMJKR010000232.1 GCA_946406415.1 uncultured Selenomonadales bacterium
GATGATAACGAATTGGAACTGCTGACTGACGAAGAAAAAGCCGATGTTAAGCACGAAGTACCGGTGCAAACTCTCGACGGCTTAAAAATCCCGCTCAAGTATATTTTCAAGTGGGGCTACAGATAATTTTTTCCTCCTTAGAAAGGAAGTGACGACATGGCTAATATTTATTACGGCATGGCGCGTAATTCACTTGTTGCGGGAACATCTGGAAATGATTCAATTTATCACGGTGATGGCATTACTTCCATAAATCTTACAATCATTGCGGGTGCGGGCAACGATACAGTAGGGGTTTCCGGTAGCTCAATCACAGTAGATGCGGGCGACGGCAACAATTTCGTTGACTTTTTTTCTGGTGGCTCCAATCGTTCCGTAAGAACGGGCGATGGAATGAACACCGTTAGCAACTACAGAGCCAATGATGTGACAATCGTGACGGGCGCGGGCAGAGATTCTATCAAAAACTACGGCTATGACAGTTACAGCGGTCACGAAGGCATGAATGCGACAGTCGACGCGGGCGCAGGCAACGATACCATTTGGAATTCGGGTTATCATAACGCGATAATAAATGCAGGTGCAGGCAACGACATCATTCGCTACGACAGCGGTAATAATGGAACAATAAACGGCGGCGCGGGCAATGACTCCATTACAATGGGTGCCAGCCGCTCCAAAAATACTTTAATCATCTACAACGAGGGCGACGGCAACGACACTATCGACGGTCTCAACTCGACCTCGACACTGCAAATTGGAGGCGGCACGGGAACTTACTACAAAGAAACTGTCGACTATGACGTAATTTTAACGGTTGGCGAAGGTAAGATAACGCTGGTCAACATGGCGTATTCTGATCCATACATTGAAGGCGTAGAAAGTGAACTGCCAACTTGGAGGCTCAACGGCACAACTGCCACTTACGGCACAAGTACCAACACGCAAATCACAATCACTGGAGTTAAATCGCTCGACGGAATTTCTGTTAGCGGTTCAACTGTCACGATTGCAAATTCTGCGCTGAATTCTTCCGACGTCACGATTAGCGACGGCTATTATCTCGCGCTTGCAAGCGACGTTACGGCACCTGTTACCACTGCGGCAGGTTGGACTATCAGCGGCACGACGGCAACTTATAAATCCGCGTCGAATACTGCCGGCTACACGCTTCTGAACAATCAAATTATGTACACGGCGGCAACCACTAGCAAAAATTTAGTAACAGTTAGCGGCGTCAAGTCTACAAGCGGGCTTTCGTTAAGTGATACGACTGTTACGATTAAAAATTCTTCTTTGAATCAAGGCGCGGTCACGATTAGTAACGGTTATTATCTTGCGCTCGGAAATGACGTTACTCAATCGACGTCGACGGCGGCGGGTTGGACGCTCAACGGCACGACCGCAACTTACAAAGCGGCAACGACTTCTGCCGGCTATAAACTTGCAAACAACCAGATTAGTTACGTGGCGGCGGGCGGCGGCAATACTTTAATCACGGTTAGCGGCGTCAAATCCCTCGACGGAATTACTTTGAACGGCTCGACGGTTACGATTGCCAATTCCGCGCTGAATTATTCTGACGTTACCATTAGCGACGGATATTATCTCGCGTTGGCAAATGATGTTACGACACCTGTTACTACTGCGGCGGCGTGGAATTTGAATGGCACAACTGCGACGTATAAAGCGGCGTCAAATACGGCAGGTTACACACTCGCGAATAACAAAATTTCGTATGTGGCGGCGGGCGGCGGCAATACTTTAATAACCGTCAACGGGGTTAACTCGACTGCTGGACTTTCCTACGACGGCAATAAAACGGTTACGGTCTCAAATTCGTCTTTGAATCAAGAAACGGTGACAATCAGCGACGGTTACACGCTTAAATTGGGCAATGACGTTACAAAGAGTTCAGAGAGTGCGGCGGGCTGGACAAACAACGGCACCATTGCCACTTATAAAAATTCTGCGATTTCTGCGGGCTATAAACTCGAAAACAATCAAATCAGCTATGTTGCGGCAAGTGACGGCGCGACTTTAGCAGAACTGAGCGGCGTAAGTGGTAATCCGTCTGTAACAAATTATTCTTATGGAGGCGGCTCTATTAAGCTTTCAGCCAATAATTTTGCCGACCAAGAGATTTCTGTTGTGAGCAACGTCGGCAATTACAACTTCAATTTGGCAAGCGACAATTACGAGAATTTAAAATTCAGCGGTAGAGCAAAAGCGGACTACATCTCAAACGGCGGTTCCAACATTTCAATATTAAGTGGCGACGGCAACGATACCATTTCCAATTTTAGTGATTATGATTGGGACGAAGAAACCGAAGAATGGATAACGCTTAGTACTACCGATAATGTAACAATCCATAGCGGCGCGGGTGACGATTACATTCATTTTGAGGAAGGGCAAAACGCCTCAATCAACAGTGGCGCGGGTGATGATGAAATCTTCGTTGAAATGGGAAAAAATTTTTCAATCTATGCAGTTGCGGGCGACGACAACATAGAAATTCTGATGGGCGAGCATAACTTTATCGACGGCGGAGTAGGCAATGACATAATTTTCAATTCTTCTGGGAACTCGACGCTAAGCGGCGGCAAGGGCGATGACTCAATCGTTATCTATCACCCGCACTGGAAAAATTACACCAAATATTCACTTGAAAATCACATTATCCAATACGCGGCGGGTGACGGCTCTGATACAATTAATGGCTTTGATTCAACGTCGACGCTTTCAATTTCGGGCGGCTCGTACTCAACGCAGATTAGCGGTTATGATGTTATCGTTAATGTCGGGACGGAATCAATCAAGCTGAAAAATATTTTTGCTACTGCTGATATTCTCCATATCAACGACGAAAGTATTGCTCTCGAAAATAAAGTTATCGAACTAACCGACGGGAAAGACAAAATTGAAATTTATAGAAATTCCATGTCCGTTAAATGCGGTGCGGGCAACGATTCTATTTACAACAAGGGCAACAACAATACACTCGAAGGCGGCACGGGCAACGATACCATTAAAAATGCGGCTCAACGTAACGTTTCAATCAACGGCGGCACGGGCGATGATTCAATTTTTAATGGCTGGGAAACGAATAACGTAACAATCAGTGCGGGCGCGGGCAATGATTCTATTGAAAACTATGACGGCGATTCTGTCACAATCGACGGTGGCGCGGGAAATGATTACATTTATAGTAGCGGAAATAATAACTCGATTAACGGCGGAACGGGCGATGATACCATTTACAACACCGATAGCAAAAATGTGTTGTACACGTATACGGCGGGCGATGGCAACGATACAATTTACGACTTCAATGATACTTCGACGTTGCAAATTTTCGGCTATGATGATTTTTACACCGTGAAGAGCGGCTACTCGGATGTTATTGTTCACGTCGGAGACGGCTCAATACTTTTGAAATATGCGGATTTGAAATCTGAATTAAATATTGTTGGCGAAGAGCCGATTTGGAGGTTCAGCGGCACAACTGCCACTTACGGCACGACGAGCACCGCGCAAATAACTGTTAAAGGCGTTAAATCTACGGAAGGCATTTCTTTTAGCGGCTCGACGGTCACGGTTGCAAATTCGGCGTTGAATCAAGGCAACGTTATGATTAGCGACGGCTACACGCTTGCGCTCGGCAATGACGTAAAAAAATCGACGACGACGCCGGAAGGCTGGATTTTAAGCGGCACGAATGCCATTTATAAAACCGCCTCGTATACTACAGGTTACAAACTCGACAACAATCAAATCAGTTACGTGACAGCTGGCGGCGGTAAAACTTTAACCAAAGTCAGCGGCGTTAAATCACTCAACGGGCTAAGCTTAAATGGCAATGTCGTAACCGTTGCAAAGTCTTCGGTCAACAAAAACAAAATCACAATTAATAACGGTTACACGCTCGCCCTTGCCGACGATGTTGACAAGCCGACAACTAAAAAAGCCGCCTGGAGCTACAGCAATTCCACTGCGACTTATAAAAGCTCGTACAAGACGGCGGGATATAAACTCGCAAGCAATGCTAAATCAATTACCTATTCAGACGCAACTAAGGCTTCCACCTTGGTGACGGTTAAGGGCGTTAAGTCGACGAGCGGGCTTAAAGTCAGCGGCAAAGTCGTTACGGTTGGCAATTCTGCGCTTAATAAGAAAAAAGTTACAATTAGCGGCGACGGTTACACTCTAAAGCTCGGCTCCGACATGACAAAATCGACGACTAAAAAAGTATGGAGCTACAGCAATTCCACTGCCACTTATAAACAAACGACCTCAGTTGGCTACGCACTTGCAGATAACGCCATAACTTACACTAATAAAGCGACCGCAAAAACATTGGCGACAGTCAAGGGCGTAAAATCCACAAGCGGCTTGAAAATTAGCGACAAAAATATTACGGTGTCCCAAGCGTCATTGAATTCCAAAAAAGTAACAGTAAGCGACGGCTACACGCTCAAGCTC
>CAMJKR010000233.1 GCA_946406415.1 uncultured Selenomonadales bacterium
AGCTGAAAGATTATGCGGATGTAAAATTCGCTTATGATAAATTTGAGGAACTGTGGAAATATGGCGAGCCTGTAAATGAGGAATATATTGAGGTCATTCAAAATCAAACGTGGCTCAAAAGTGACATTACGCCCTATGAGATTTATTTGAAGACGCTTTACGAGTTTTTTAAAGAAGAAATCAACGCCGATAAAGAATATTCACTTGAAAACTTGTTACCGGAAAGTTTTATACGACTGCAATATCAAATGGACGCGGTTATTCAGGCGAAAAAGATTCTCGAAGGCTATGGCGGCGTGTTTATTTCTGATGTTGTCGGCTTGGGCAAAACTTATATCTGTGCCATGCTCGCAAAGTTGCTTGATAAAGGTAGAAAGTTAGTGATTTGTCCGCCGGTGCTCGTTAAGCAATGGCAAGATGTTTTGATAAAATTTAATGTTGCCGCAAAAGTCGAATCGCTCGGCAAATTGGATAAAATCATTGAAGACGGAGTAGAGCAGTTTCAATATATTTTTGTTGACGAATCGCATCGCTTCCGTCGCGAGACCACAGAGAGTTTCAGCAAGTTGCACAAAATTTGTTACGGCAAAAAGGTTGTTTTGATTTCCGCGACGCCAATCAATAATTATTCGACGGACATTGAAAGTCAAATTTCGCTGTTCCAATCGAAACACAATAGCACGATAGCCGGAGTACGTGACCTTGAAAAATTTTTCGGCAGACTAGAAAAGAGAGCTAAAAAATTTGAAAAGGGTTCGCCGGAATATTTGAAGCAACTCGCCAAAAACTCAAGAGAAATCCGCGATAAGATTTTGCGCTACATAATGATACGTCGGACACGTAACGAAATTTCAAAATACTATTCCGATGACCTGCAGAAAAACAACGTAACGTTTCCGAAGCTAGGCACGCCTGAACCTGTCACTTATGACTTTGATGATGATATTGATAAAACGTTTTCTGAAACGGTCGAGGTAATAAAGAATTTCAAATATGCGCGATATATGCCGTTGAAATATTTGCCGCCGTCAAAAAAGTATGCACAAATGCAGACGGCACAAAGAAATTTGGGAGGGTTCATGAAGTCAATTCTCGTCAAACGTCTTGAGAGCAGTTTTTTTGCGTTTAAAAATACATTGCGCCGCTTTGAGGAGTCATATCAAAAGTTTATTGAGATGTTTTCAAAGGGCGAAGTGTATATCAGTAAGCAGGTTGATGTTTACGAACTTTTGAATAATGGCGACGAAGATGAGTTGCTGAAACTTGTGGAAGAGGATAAAGCGATGCACTTTAAATCCGCCGAGTTCAGCAAACAATTTATCATCGACTTGCAAAGCGATTTGAGCAATCTGAAACACTTGCGCAAGATTTGGGAGTTAGTCACGAGTGACCCGAAACTCAATCAGCTGAAAAAAGAACTGAAGAGCAATGAAAAATTTCAAGGTAATAAGAAAATTATTTTTACCGAGTCAAAGGAGACTGCCGAGTATCTTTATCGCGAACTGCAAAAAACTTTCGGCGACAGAGTTATAGTTTTTAGCGGCGGCAGTTCGGAAGGTTTGAAAGGAAAAATTGAAAAAAGTTTTGACCCGACGGTTAAAAATCCGGAAGATAAATTTGATTTGCTCGTAACGACAGATGTTTTGGCAGAGGGCGTGAATCTTCACCGCGCAAATTTATTGATAAACTATGACTTGCCTTGGAACCCTACGAGGATTATGCAACGCGTTGGCAGAATCAATCGCGTCGGCACAAAGCACGCTGAAATTTTTGTCTTCAATTTTTTCCCGACCTCAGCGACGAAAAAGCATTTGTCGTTGGAAGAGCGGATACTGGAAAAGTTGCAGATGTTTCATGAAACGCTGGGCGAAGATTTTAAATATCTGTCCGAGTCGGAGGACGTTTCGCCAAAAAATTTGTTCGATACGCTGAACGCGAACTTGAGCGGTGAAGATGACGAAATCAATCCGGAGTTGGAGTATTTGAAAATTATCCGCGAAATAAGGGACAATGATAAATTTCTGTTTGAAAAGATAAAACGACTGCCTAAAAAGGCTCGCACAGGAAAAATTTCCGATAAAGTTGACAGCGAATCAACGTTGACTTTCGCACGAAGCGGAGCTTTAAAAACTTTCTTTATGACAGATGCAAGCAAAACGGAGCAACTTTCATTCCTAGAGGCGATAGAATTTTTGCGTTGCGAGTTTGATGAAAGTCAGGTTCCAATCGGTGAAAAATTTTTTGAGCAATACGCTAAAAACTGCGATGAGTTCAAGATTTTGCTTGAAGAAAACGAAGCCGATATGATTAAATCGACGAGAACGCCAACAAATGTCAAGAAAGTTGTTTCCACGCTAAAAGCTCTTGCCAAATTTCCCGACTTCATCGACGACCAAGAAGAAATTATTCAGAGGATTATCAATGCTCTCAACGAAGGAGACATACCTGCGAGAGATATTCAAAAGATAAATCAAGCTATCAAGTCCGGGGCAACGCCGATTCAGCTGTTCAAAAAAATTTGTGACATTGTCGACGAAAAATATTTGTTCGGCAGACAGCAGGCAGAAGATTTTACCAATCGTCAAAGGCAAGTGATTCTGTCCTGCTCGTTGAAAGGTAGTTGATGTTATATGTCTCGAAAGCAGCAAATTTTTGAGGATGTTTTGCAGGGTGCTTATAGCTTGGAAAAGTTCGCGAGGTTTTCGAGGGAACTTTTTACGGGCTTAAATATTTCTTTCACAAGAGCGCAGAAGCCGCCGCAAAATTTTTCTGAACATATCAAAGAATATTACGTGCTTGGCAGGCAAGATGACATTGCAGTCCTTGCCGTAAATCTGCAAAAAAATAAATCGGTCGAACGCGCCCGCTCTGTGCAGAGAAATTTTGTAAAAGCTTTGATTGAAGATGAAATTGCTGTTGACGGTGCGATTGTTGCTTTTTATTCCGACGCCGTGCCGGAAAAGTGGAGGTTATCTTTCGTCCGATTGGATTACGAATTTGTTGTCGGCGAAGGCGGACAAACAAAAATCACGCCCGCAAAGCGATATTCCTATCTGGTCGGGGAAAATGAACCTTGCGCTACGGCTTATCAACAACTCTTCCCGCTTTTTGAAAATGATTTTGTCAGTGTCACGCTTGACGACTTGGAAGAGGCTTTCAGCGTCGAACGTGTCACAAAAGAATTTTTTAACAAGTACGCCGAAAAATTTTATCAGCTCAAAGATTATCTGGAAAATAATTCGGAGTTCAAAGTGGAATCGCAAGTACACGGATTTAACGCCGAACAGTTTGCCAAGAAACTTTTGGGGCAGATTGTCTTCTTGTATTTCCTGCAGAAAAAAGGCTGGCTCGGTGTTGAAAAGAATTCCGAGTGGGGAACAGGTTCGCCGAACTTCATGCGAAAAATTTTTCAAGACAACGAGTCCACAGGCAAAAATTTCTTTGATGAAGTGTTGGAGCCGCTTTTTTATACCGCGCTAAACGTCGACCGTAGCCGCAAGAATGATTTATACCCGCGATTGAATTTGCGAATTCCTTTTTTGAACGGCGGACTTTTTGAGGAACTCGACAACTACGACTGGCAAAAAAATAATTTTTCTATTCCCAACGAGATTTTTTCCAACGTCGCTAGCAAAGGACGTGACGCGGACGGGATTCTCGATATTTTCGACAGATATAATTTTACAATCAACGAAGACGAGCCGACTGAGCGCGAAGTTGCCATTGACCCTGAAATGCTCGGAAAAGTTTTTGAGAATCTCCTTGACGTGAGCACGAGAAAATCTAAGGGCGCGTTCTATACGCCGCGCGAAATCGTCCACTACATGTGCCGCGAAACGCTGATAAGTTATCTCGTCGAGAAAAGCAAAATCTCCGAAAACGCTATCAGAAATTTTATTCTGTACGGCGACTACTTCAAGGACGCCGACATTGCAAATTTCGCCGATAACAAAGACTTGCAAATATCCGACGAAATTTTTTCTCCCGCGCAAAAAGTCAATCGCCTTGCCGAACTCGATAGATTTTTGCAAGCAGTCAAAGTCGCTGATTTGGCTGTCGGCTCTGGAGCGTTTTTGCTCGGTATGCTAAACGAAATTACAAAAGCCCGCGAAGTTCTGACTGCTTACTTAAACTTTGGCAGAGACGAAAAAATTGTGCGCAATCTGTACGACTTGAAAATCGAAACGATTAAAAATTCTATCTTCGCTTGTGACATAGAGCCGAGCGCGGTCGACATTGCCAAATTGCGTTTGTGGCTGACCATTGTAATTGACGATGAACCGACCGCCGATAAAAAATTTTTCAAGCCAAAGCCTTTGCCCAATCTGGACTGCAACATAATTTGCGGCAACAGTTTGATTGATGAGTTCGAGGGCGTCGCGCTGATTAAGCACAGCAAGGTTTTAAACAATATGGCGGAGGCAAAAGGACAAGGGTTACTCCTGCAAGGGGAAATAGA
>CAMJKR010000234.1 GCA_946406415.1 uncultured Selenomonadales bacterium
GAAACATAGAGATTGAAATCATGTGTCAGAATTAAAAAAACGTCGGGTTCGTCGCCCGAAATGAATTTTTCGGCAAGCCACTCGCTGTAATCTTCCTTCTTAATCCCGCTGACGTATTTGACCTTAACGCCGGGATTTTCAGCTTCAAAATTGCTGATAACTTCGTCGATAATGGCGTAGGGTTCGCCTTGAGGAACGTCCCAATTATTTCCCGCGAAAATTCCGATTGTCAAAGTCACGGGTTGTTGCGATTGATAAAGCGCGAGAGTCAGGATAGTCGTCGCCGCGCAGATTGTTGCTAAAATTTTCTTTCGCATATGAATCAACTCGTTTTCAAGGTCAAACCCTTTTGCACAGCCCAAATCGCCAGCTGAGTTCGGTCTCGCAGATGAAGTTTGGATAATGCCGAGCTTAATGCGTTGCGAATGGTCCCTTCCGACAAAAATAAATTCTCGGCTATCTCCTTGTTAGATAAACCGCGACCGACAAGACTGGCGATATTGCGTTCAGTGCGATTCAAATCTTCAACTTCATCTGTATCAACTGTCATAGCGATATTTATCTGCGCGAGCTGGTTAAAAAGCTTAACGACCTTGTTAATGACGCCTTGATTGAGAATGGAACCGCCGTTCATGACGGTATTGATAGCTCCGGTCAACTCCTGTACCGAGCAACCTTTCAAAAGATAACCGCTTGCACCGTATTTGAGCGCATAGAATACATATTCATCATCATCAAACGTCGTCAGGATTATTATCTTCACGTCGGGATATTTTTCCTTGATAATTTTCGTGCACAACACGCCGTCGAGTTCCGGCATACGAATATCCATTAAAATTATGTCGGGCAAACCTTTTTCGAGCAATTCTAAAACTTTGTTTCCGTTATCAGCAATGCCGACGACTTTAATATCGCTGTTCATGTCCAAAATAATTTTGAGACTTTCGCGAATAAGTTCTTGGTCGTCAGCTATCAGTACTTTTATCATGGTCAACCTCCCGATTCAAAGGAATCATAGCTTCTACGATAAATCCCTCATCACTCCAATAATGAACGGTTCCGTGCAAAAGTTCCAAGCGTTCGCGCATGTGTTTTAGTCCGAAACCTTGCTTAACGTCTTCACAACCTTGCCCATTGTCCGCGATAACGATTAGCAGATATTTTTCGTTTCCGCCGATAGTAATTTTAACTTTAGTGGCGTGTCCGTGACGTTTAGAGTTTGTGATACTCTCTTGAAGTACACGATAGATAACGTCTTCTTGGTCTTGGCGAAGATTATTTGACCAGCTGAAGATGTCGAAGGTTATTTCCATGCCCGATGACTCGGAATAATTCTTAGTCATTTCCATTAGTGCCTCTTGGAAGGGCAATCGCTCCAAATCGTCGGGGCGTAATTTTTTTACGGAGCGGCGCACGTCGGTAATTCCTTTCTTAGCTGTGTCACGAATTTTATTGAGTTGCTTTTTGGTGAGTTCGGGGGCAACTTCCAGAGTCATGATACAAGCGTCAAGTCCTGCGGCAATTCCGGTAAGAGCGTGTCCAAGAGTGTCGTGAATTTCTCTTGCAAGTCTGTTCCGTTCGCGAGTTTCTGCCATTTGCTCGACTTCGATAGCATAAGCGCGCAGTCGTTGATTCGCTTCCTCAAGTTTTTCGTTCAGTAATCGGATACGTTCCTTTTCTTCGTGCTTGCTTTTGACGAGCAAGACAAGGTAGAATACAAAACAGACTATGTTCAGAGAGTAGAAGGTATTTTTTATCGCCAAAAGAACAGCGGCGGCATCAGCGTTATAATATGACGCATAAGCCTCGAATGAAACTATTTTCGTCTGGAATATGGCTACATTGTAATTGGCGATGAAGTAAAGGCAAATCATGGCGATTAGGAGAGTGTACTCTTGTCTGTGACCTTCATATCTGTACATCAAGTCGGCGACGACCAGTAAAACTATTCCGTCGTAAGAGAGATTCAAAATTCTCATGAGGAGCATACAAAGCACGACTTGAGCCGCGAATAAACAATATCGCATATGTCGGCTTTGGCTTTGTCTGTAGAAGTGACCGATTAAAACGAAAGTTAGGAATGCCAATATCGTTGTACAAAAAATAAAGATTGATGACTGTGGAACAGCACCTGCTAACTCCAAAAAGGCTCGTGCTGTCATGGAGTTATTGATTCGCTCTTGCGTCAGACACATGAACATCATTAAAATGAAAGTCACGAGACCGTTGTAAATGTAAAGCAAACGGTGCATTCCTTTGATGGTTGAATTTTGCATGTTAATCCCAACTCTCAATGTCGGTTTTGGAAATATTTTCGGAGGAAATCAATTTGGTCGGTAGCATGGTTATTTTTTCTACGGGTTCGCCGGAAAAAATTTTATAAGCTTCGTCGGCGGCTAGCTTTCCGATTCTGCGCGGCGATTGACCGGCGGTAGCAGTCATTGAGTGCGAGTAAATCATTTCTTTTGTTTCAGGAACGCCGTCCACGCCGTAAACAAGCACGTCCTTGAGGCGATTTGCATTTTGAAGAGCGGCAATCGCGCCCATAGCAGCAGGGTCGTTAAGTGCCATGACGATATTTATCTCAGGATGAGTCCGAATCATTTCTTCCATAGCGGGCATTGCCAATTCAAGCTGTCCCAAGCATTCAGCTTCGGCAACGACTTCAAAATTTTTGTTTTCGGAAATTTTATCAAGGAAACCGGCTATCCTGTCAATAGAGGAACGGGCTTGCGAATGTTTCAGTAGAGCAATTTTGCCGCCGGAAGAATTTTTCAGCAAGTGTTCGGCACATTGAACGCCCGCAAGATAATTATCGGAAACGATTGTACAAGCAACCAGAGTATCGTCTTCAACATTTGTATCAATCGCGATGACGGGAATATTAGCGGCGCGAGCAATTTTCAGAGCAGGTTCGATTTTCGTCCAATCTACCGGATTGATAAAAATCAGTTCCACTCCGTTGGCAATCAATTCTTGAATTTCCTCAACTTGTTTCTCAACATTCAGTGCGGGATCCCTTGAAATCAAAACGTCGCCATGATTTTCAACGGCGGTACGAATTTCTTCATCAATGACTTTGTAAAATGGATTATTCAGTGTCATGTAAACCGCTCCCAGTTTTCGACGATGTTCGTTTTGGCGCGAGGAGTAGTCAGTCTTGATGAAGTGCCAAAACGTTATTGCGGTTATCGTTGTTATAACGACAAGCGAGGTTGTCAGAAATATTTTCCTCATGAAACTTTCTCCGTCAGTTAAATCATTCGCATTATATGACAAAAGAGCCTCAAACGTAACCGCGAGGCTCTTGAGTCCTTAAAATAAGGAGGTTTAATTGAGTGCTAGATAAAAGTCATGTTCCAAATGATTAAGCAAACAGCCCGATGGCGTATCCGGCGATGCCGATAGCAAATAATCCGATGATTATGATGAGCGGATTCATGCCACGTTTCAAAAGCCACATGCAAGCGAAGGTCATTAACAGCGCGACGATACCGGGCATCAAGCTATCGAGAATTGTTTGGAGAGTTGTAACGACATGGTCGCCCATAGCGTTATCGTATTCGGAGATGACGAGCGGCATGTTGACGGTTGTCCATTTGGCGACGAGTGCACCCATAACCAACAAACCAAGTACAGAAGCACCTTCAGTTAAGAATTTCATTTCATTGCCGCCGATATTTTCGACCAGTTGAGTACCTTTTTCGTAGCCATATTTAACGCCGTACCAGTGAGTCGCGAGACGGATTGCGTTAAATGCGACGAAGAAAATTATAGGTCCGATGATTGAGCCGGTAAGAGCAATGCCCGCACCCAATGCCGCCAAAACCGGACGAATTGTTCCCCAGAAAATCGGATCGCCGACACCCGCGAGAGGTCCGATTAAACCGACTTTGACGCCGGAGAGTGTTGCCGGAGAAATGTCAGCACCGTTAGCGCGTTTTTCTTCCATTGCGCCGATAATGCCCATAATCGCCGCCGCCACAAAAGGTTGAGTGTTAAAAAATTCCAAGTGACGTTTGAGAGCCGCTTTGAGTTCCTCTTTATTGTCGCCGTATACGCGCTTGAGAATCGGCATCATCGAAACGCAGAATCCCATTGATTGCATACGTTCAAAGTTGAAGGAGCCGAGTAAGAAATTCGAGCGGATAAACGTCCAAAACAAGTCGTTCTTTGTAACTTTTTTGTCTGCCATTAAACTCAACTCCTCTCTACATTAAATCTGAGTCATCAATATCGTCGCCTTCGACGGCAGAGCCTCCGCCGGTTTTAGCCGCCTCTTCAATGGCAATGTCTTTCTTGAGACCCATAATGTGGAAGTAAGCGCAAATGGCACCGATTGCGCCAAAGCCGATAAGATTAACGTCCGTGAAGACTGCGACGAGGAAACCAAGGAAGAAATAAACCATGAGTTTTTGAGCGTTCATGAGATTGATGACCATTGCATAACCGA
>CAMJKR010000235.1 GCA_946406415.1 uncultured Selenomonadales bacterium
CTGACGGTCGATATGACTTCGGGTTACGAGCCGTGCAGTCGTGGCAAGATTTAAATTTCAGTTGGCAATATTTGAAACGCGGCAACGTCGAGAGCAATTACTACAGATTTTTCCTGCGCGTCCTAACGGCATTGACGACGGGCGAAATTTACAATAAGCGCGGCGACCTCCGCAAAAATTACGCCGACGTGGAAAATTTTTTCATCGAACGTTTCGCGCAACATTCGATTTTAAATGCCGACCTCGTGCCGTACAAATCCACCAACATCGACTTCACCGCGAAAAATCTTCTTAACGACGCGAGCTATAAAAATTATTTCCGTCGACTGATTCGCTTCATTGAGGATGAAAGCAAGCCTGATGCGTGGATTATATTCTTCGGCGCACGCGAGGATGTTTGGCAACTGTTGCATGAAGTCGCGCCCGATTGGAACATTCCCGCCCAAAATGACTGTATTAAAATTTACGGCAAGCAACGTAAACGCGCCAATAACTTCTACCTGTTTGCACGCGGGCGGCAGAAAATTTTGTTGTCGCCGCAGATAAATGAGCGTAGTGAACTTATCGACGGCATTGGAAATTTTATCGACGTGCTGAAAAATTTTGAGCGGACGCTCGGCTGAATTGCTTACGAAAAAATTTTTACCCCCCGCGCAGATTGCGGGGCTTTTTGATTGTCATCGTCTCCAATCAATAGAACGGCTCAAAATATCCCCAACGTACCTCAGAATCATAATAGGAACCAGGCGTTTCGTCGTAAGTTACACAAAAACGATAATAAATGCCCGCGCCAATGTTGTCGTCAATTTGCGGGTCAAAAACGTATTCCACACCGTCAACGGCAATGACGCACCAGATATGCCCAGTATAACCGCCGTCAGCGCGAGCCGTTTGCCCGTAAACCGTGTAGCAATTCAAACCAATAGCCCTCACCAGCGCGGCAAATGCACAAGAATAATCATCACAAGCTCCGACGTGCCCAACCAACATTCCATAAGCGCGAGCCGTGCCGTTATCCTCTGGAAAGTCCAAACGCAAAACATTATCGCCATAACTACAGGTGTCGACGAGATAATTATAGCACGCCAAAACTTTTTCGTAAGTTGACATGTCGTCAGTTGTAATTTGATTGAGCGTCGCCCAAACAACTTCGTCGCAATAATAAACGCCCGTCGATGTCGGATAAAGTTCCGCATGGTTTAAAACATATTCCACGTCCGCCGCCTTAGCCGAACTTGTCATTAAAATAAAAATCGCCGCGCAGGTTAATAAAAATTTTTTCATTGCTTATTCTCCAACCACTCCGACCATTGCAAACCAATTTGTTCTGCCTGCGTGCCTTTAACGAATTCATAGAAGAGACGAATTTTTTTTGCGCGGTCACGAGTTTTAATTGCGTACCAATCATTGCCCTCCGGCTCAAGCAATAGATTCGAGCCGCCCAAAAGATATTGACGTTTGCAAATTTCCTCAAGCGACAAGTCGGGATTTTTCATAATGTCGTACATGACGAGAAAAGTCGTCGTGCGCCCGTGTCCCGCTTGGCAATGGAAATGCAACCATGAATTTTCCGGAAGATTAGCCACGAAAATTATAAAGTCGTCGACGATTTCGGGCGCAGGGAATTGCATATCAGCCGCCGCGAATCTTACGTACTCAAAGCCAGCCGCCTCCGATGACGTTCGCTCGGTATGAACCACGCGGGGAATTATCGTTATCGGCTTGAAAAGTTTTGTGTCGGAATTGCCCAAAGGTTTAAATGTTGTTTCCACGCCGCGCAGACTGTTTAAGCAGTCAAGCTCAATCGTTTCGACCTCGTCGGAAGAAGTTTTTCCCGCATTGGCGGCATTGTGATTAGAATACCAGCTAACGGGCAATGAATTCGCGAAGCCATGACTTTCTTGGCGCAAGTCAATCATAAAAATTTTTGCATCGGGATTAATCGTGTGAATTTTGTCGTAAAGCGTCGTCAATGCCGCTACTGAAGGTTGCCCACTCGCTGAAGCGTGAAGTTCTTCTAAGCCTTGTCGTGTCGGCTCTTTGCCGCGAAGTGTATTTTGCCAATCGTCCGTCATCAATCGAAAATTTCTAAGTTCAGCAGAGGCGTTACCGTCAAGTCGCCACGTATCTGGAATTTTTTTCGCACTCGCCACAGAAAAAATCGACGCGCTTAACATTATCATCAGCACGCCGATTAAAATTTTCCTAGCCAAAATAATTTCACTCCCCAAAATTTTTTCAGCTTATTTTAATGTATCGTTTTGATTCGGTCAAGTTTAATCTGTTGTCAACGGGTCTATATCAATGTAGACGTTTTCGCGCTTGTGCAAATTGTGTTCGCGCAAAAAATTTCGCACGCTCAATAAATCTTCCGACTTAATCAGCAACACGAATCGATAAATATCTTTGAATTTGGCGATTGCCGCCGGTATTGGTCCGAAAATCTCTTGTCGCGTCGAAGAATTCTTTGCAAACTTTGCCCGAAATGCCGCGCGAATTTCTTTGGCAAAAGTTTTCGCTTTGGTTTCGTCTTTGTGCACGAAAGTTAACTTAACCAATCTGCAAAACGGCGGAAAAAATACTTCCTTGCGTTGTGGCAACTCGCTTGCAAAAAATTTTTCGTAGCTTTGCTCGCAACCGAATCGAATTGCCGCCGCGTTTATGTCGTAGGCTTGAACGATGACTTTGCCGGGCAAATCTGCGCGACCTGCTCGCCCTGCCGCCTGCGTTATCAGAGTAAAACCATTTTCCGCCGCCCGAAAGTTTGAAAAGCTCAACGCCGCGTCCGCACTCAACACACCGACCGCCGTTACGCCGCTGATGTCGTGTCCTTTTGCAACCATTTGCGTCCCGAATAAAATATCTGCCTCATGCGCCGCAAATGAATCTAAAATTTTTTTATGCCCGAATTTGCCGCCTGTCGAGTCTCTATCCATGCGTAAAATCTTCGCGCCCGGCAATGAATTTTCCAACGCTTTTTCCAATTTTTCCGTGCCCGTTCCTAAAAATTTTATGTGCTTGCTTCCACACTTTGGACAAATTTCAGGCGGTGCGGCTTCAACTGCGCAATGATGGCAAAGTAATTTCCCGTCAGCGTGATAAGTCATTGGCAAGCCGCAATCGGGACATTTAGCGACCTCGCCACAAGCCCTGCACATTACAACCGTTGACCAGCCGCGCCGATTTAAAAGTATTATCGCCTGATTTTTTTCCGCTAACGTTTTTTTCAGCAGTTCAAGTAATTTTCGGCTTAAGACGGAACGATTGCCCGCCCTAAGCTCGCCGCGCATGTCCACGCATTCAACTTCCGGCAACGGATTATTTAAAACTCTGCGCGGCATTTTTAATAAAATTAATTCGCCCTGCCGCGCACGATAAAAACTTTCCAAACTCGGCGTCGCTGAACCCAAAACTATTGTCGCGTCGTGAAATTTTGCAAATTCCTCTGCTACAATCCGTGCATGATAACGCGGCGCAGTTTCTTGCTTATACGAATTATCTTGCTCCTCGTCCATTACAATCAATCCGACATTATCAATCGGCGTGAACAGTGCCGAACGCGCCCCGATTACGATTCCGACTTCGCCGTTGCGTATCTTGTGGAAAGTGTCACTGCGTTCCTCGATACTCAATCGGCTGTGAATTACTGCCACGTCATTAAAATACGCTCTGAAGTTCGCAACTATTTGTCCCGTCAATGCAATTTCCGGTACCAAAATTATTACGCGCCGACCAAATTGCCGCGTGGTTTTCGCCAACTCGATATAAACTTGCGTTTTGCCCGAACCTGTCACCCCGTACAGTAAAAATCCTTTAAATCGCCGCGTCAAGATAAATTCTTCCACTGATTTTATTGCCGTCTTTTGCTCGTCCGTTAATTCAAATCTGCGCGGCACCGATTTTATCTTTGAATAGCTGTCGCGTAATATTCTGCGCTCTTCCACTTCGACATAACCCGCATCGATTAATTTTTTTGCCGCGTCCAAAGATATTTTTTTCTCGGTAAGTTCAAATCTTCTAACTTCGCCACGTTCCGATAATAATTTTAAAAATTTGAGCCGCGCAGGTGTACTTTTAAATTCTTCCTCGTCGAAAGCTTGCGCAAGTTTATAAATTTTTTCAAGGCGTACAGATATTTTTTTTCCGCGACGACCGGGCATGAACAATCCCATTGCCATTGACAGCGGGCATAAATAAAATTCCGCTAACCAATTCGCCGCGCTCATCATTTCTTGCGTAAACCATGCCTCGTCATCTATCGCGCTCATTATTTCTTTAAGCTCAAATGGAAACTTTGTTCCGTCGTCGACATCGTAAACGCTAATAACGAATCCGTCCAATTTTTGCGCTCCGAACGGGACAAGCACCCGCCAACCTGCCGTTAAAAATTTCAAAGGCTCCGGCACTAAATATGTAAAATTTTG
>CAMJKR010000236.1 GCA_946406415.1 uncultured Selenomonadales bacterium
GACAGATTGCCTGCGATCGAAGGCAGAATGATGCTGAGCATCGTCAGCGGCCAGGACTCCGTGTTGGTGATGCCCCACCCTGTTTCCATGCGGTAGACCGGAATGATCGTCGCAAATACCGGAAACATCATGCCGGCAACGACAAGCGTAAGTGACGTTATCGGCGCACTTAATGCCGTTGGAGCTACGCCGCGCGATTGCATTTCCATTTTGCAAGCCATGAAGGCGGCGGGCGCAATTCACGCTACACTTGAAATTATCTAAGAGGTGATTTGTATGAGGATTGACAGTTCTTATTTACTGCCGCAAATGGGAGCGACGGGCACGGGCGCAGAAGGTGCTCAAATGCTCAATAAAGAATCGAGTTTTCAAGAACAGCTAAAAGCCGCAACTGATAAACTTGATTCAAAAAAAATTACCACGATGACTGACGCGGAAGTTGCTCAACGTAACCAGGAAATTAGAGAAGCCAGCGTTCAACTGGAAGCCCTTCTGCTGAAAATGATGTATACCGAGATGTGGAAGACAGTCCCTAAAGATGAACTCTTCGGCGAAAGCAACGCTATGGATATTTACCGCGACATGTACAACGAGGAAATTACTAAAAAGGCGGCAGAGGGCGGCGGTATCGGACTTGCCGACTACATTTATAATCAGCTGACAAAACATTAAATCTGCACAAAAAAAGAGGTTTGCGTAATCTTGCGCAAGCCTTTTAATTTATTTCCGGCGATATGTACAACGAAGAAATTACTAAA
The DNA here is from genome assembly GCA_946406415.1 of uncultured Selenomonadales bacterium. GTDB lineage: Bacteria > Bacillota > Negativicutes > Selenomonadales > Selenomonadaceae > Quinella. Next base: position 759 of record CAMJKR010000236.1, read on the forward strand.
CAGGCGGCAGAGGGCGGCGGTATCGGACTTGCCGACTACATTTATAATCAGCTGACAAAACATTAAATCTGCACAAAAAAGAGGTTTGCGTAATCTGCGCAAGCCTCTTAATTTATTTCCGGCTATGGTTTACTTAAGAGTTTTATCGCTGAGCGTATAAGTTTTGCCGTTGATGTTAAATTTGTCGCCGCTTGAAACGTTGTAGAAGATAACTTTACCGCCGCCGTTAATCGTAAGCGTGAGGTAGTTGCCGCTGAAACTTGAGTTCTTGAACGAGCCGCCCTCTGTGCCGTCCTTATTTAAAATCTTCAACAAGTCGCTAATCGCATAATCGAAAATTTTATCGGTACCCTCACCGTTCAAAACGTCATTGCTTGAACCGCCAACGAGTGAATCATTACCCGCGTCGCCATAAATCGTATCGTTGCCGTTGTTACCGGAAATGGTATCTGCACCGGTGCCGCCGCTAATCGAATTATTTTTGCTGTTGCCGACGATTTGAACCGGCGTTGTACGTCTGGAGGCGTCGACGACTTCGGTTTTGGCGTCAAGCGTAACCGGAGAAGCCGCATCGTTATCTACTGTTAATACGTCCTCTTCCGCTACGCCGCTTATGTTGAGCTTAGACAAACTTGCCGTGCCCGACAACGTAATTTTATTGTTGTTAACTGCGACGATAACATTAGAGCCGCTGGTTTGCGTCGAGTAAGGAGCGCCCGAAATATTGAGTGTACTCTTCGTGCTGAAGCCGTAAATAATATCGTTGCCGTCGCCAGCTTTGTAATTGACTAAGGCTTTGCCGCTACTCAAGCTGATACGGTCTTTACCTGCGCCCGCGTCAATCGTCGTCGTGCCCTTGCCGGCAATTATCGTGTCTGCTTTATCCGAACCGATGATTGTCGTCCTGCCCGCGCCGCCAATTATCGAGTGGATATTGTTCACCCAGAATTTTGCTGTTGTGCTGTCGTAGTCGGTGTTCAATGTCACGTTAACGGCTTTGCTTACGCCGCTGAAGTCAATGCCGTGATTCATCTTAGCAGTTGCGCCAACGTAATAGTCAGCCTCGCCGCCGTCTTTAACAGTCAAATCGGAGTTTACCACTTCGTAGCAATCATTTTTAGCAATGAAGACGCTCTTGCGCAGTCTGTTAAGTTCTTCATAGTAGAGATTGACTTTAGCAGTACCGGTCAAGCCGCCCGATTAGAAGTCGACAAGGTTGGCTTCGACGTTGACATAAACCGTGTCCAAACCGTTGCCCCAGCCCGTATGGAAGCCTTCAACCGCCGTTTTACCTTTGAGCATAACATAATTACTACTGTTGTAATTGGAATTGGGTATGCTGATTAAGTTATTGCCTGTGCCGCAGTTAATCGAGCTGTAATCGCTGTACCCAATGTTGAGGAAGTCATTGCCCTTGCCGACGATGATTGAAATTTCGGAGCCGTCGTTGATTATTATATCGTTGCCGGAGCCGGCGTCAACGCTCGTCATTTGTCCGTTGGCTATATTAATTGAATCGTTGCCCGCGCCGCCGTAAATTGTAACTTTGGAGCCGCGATTGTTAATCGTGTCGTTGCCGGCATCAGCCCTAATCGTTACGTTATTGCCTTCCTCGTTAGTTATGAAGTCAGCATTTGCGCCGCCATTAATCGAAACAAAATGTCCGTAGTGGTCGCTAGCCGCGATTGATTCAGCACTAAGGGAATAATTATAGCCGTCATTGTCGCCAACGTTTTCGACAGAATCATTTGTACCTTTAATGAAAAGCGTTGGCATTTTCGCGGCGGAAATGGAATCAAGCGGGGCGGCACTCGACAGCGAATATCCCGTTAAACCTTTAGCCGCAACGTCCATATACGGCAAAGCTTTCTCGTCAAGAATAGCAGTAGCCGCGCCCATAGTTAGCCATTCGCCCTCTGATTCACCTGCGGCGCGTTGGTCAACCAGTAAAACATTGTAGCCGTTAGCAAGATAAGAAGTCGCATAAGGATAAACATGTTTATGATTGTGCCCGTAGCCGTGAATTAGAATTACCCATTTGTCGCCGGCATTTTCTGGCGCGTAATAATAGCCTTCGAGTTTCAAGCCGTCAGCGGAAGTGATTGACTAAGTGTCTTTGGTTGAGTAATTAGTTGGCTCTTCGTCGGTGTAATCTTCGGGGTGGAAAAGATAACCAGCCAATGAAGGATAACCTGCCGCCGTGCACTGAAGCATAGCGCAGGTAATGCCGGTAGCCGCCCCTGTAAGCGATTCGGTTTCGGCGTCAGTCAACGTTCCGTTAATGTTAATGCTGTCCAAAGACGCCGTGTCGCTCAAAGTTATCGTTCCGCCCCCGACAGTAACTAAAACGTCATCGCCGCTTTTTTGAGAGACATAGCCGGTTGTGCCGTCGCCGATTTGCAAAGTGGAAGTGGAATTGAAGCCGCTGATAACGTCGTTGCCGTCGCTTAATTTGTAGATAATGACGTTAGAGGTTGCGTCGCTGTCGAGCGTAATAGAATCATCGCCCGCGCCGCCATTAATGGAAACATTATCCATGAGAAGAATCAATCCTTACAAAAAATTTTTATAATTATTATATAATAGCTTGTTATAATATCAAATTGTGCCTTTAAGCAACCACGTTTGAGCTTGAGAAATTTTTACGCGGATAAGGTCGCCTGGTTGTTCGTTGCCGTGTTCAAAGAGGACAAGTTTATTTTGGCGCGTGCGCCCTGTGAAAATTTTATCGTCGGTTTTGCTCGCGCCCTCAACTAGAACCTCAACGACTGAATCAACCAGCGCAAGATTTTTTTCTAAGCTGATAGCGTTCTGAACTTTCATAAGCTCGTTTAAGCGACGGTGTTTAGTCGAGTCGTCAATCTGATTAGTAAACGTGGCGGCGGGCGTCCCACTGCGTTTGGAATAAATAAACGTAAATGCCGCGTCAAACTTTACGGCTTTTAAAAAGTCTAACGTCTCGGCAAAATCCTCGTCAGTCTCGCCCGGAAAGCCAACAATTAAATCCGTCGTTAAGCTTACGTTGGGAATGGCGGCGCGAATTTTTTCGACGAGTTTAAGATATTTTTCGACGGTGTAAACGCGATTCATGCGCTGTAAAATTTTGTCGGAGCCGTATTGAACGGGCAGATGAATATGCTCGCAAATATTTTTCCCGCCCGCAATCGCGGCAATCAATTCATCGGATAAATCTTTAGGGTGACTAGTCATAAAGCGGAGCCGTTCGACGCCCGAAATTTTATCGACGGAACTCAACAATTCGGCAAAAGTCATTCCGCCCGCGTAGGAGTTAACGTTTTGTCCGAGCAAAGTTATTTCTTTAAAACCTTCAGCGACGGCTTGTTTAACTTCGGCAAAAATTTCTTCGGGCTTGCGACTACGTTCACGACCGCGCACATAAGGAACTATGCAGTAAGTGCAGAAATTATTGCAACCGTACATAATCGGCACGAACGTCGAGACTTGCCCGCCGCGCAGGGGAAAAACTTCCGTAGGAATATCGCCGCTAACATTTGAAATATCCACGAAATGTTTACGTTCGCGCTCCACACTTTGAACGACGCGAGCGACTTCCGAACTTTGCCCCGTACCCAAGACGAAATCGACATGCGGCGCACGCTTAATCAAATTAGCTCCTTCCTTCTGCGCCATG
>CAMJKR010000237.1 GCA_946406415.1 uncultured Selenomonadales bacterium
AACATTTTTAAAACGCTTGCCGAAAAACTCATGGAAGATAAATGGGCAGTTTTATTCGTACTGATACTCGGTCTTTGCATGATTATTCCAGGACTTGCCGTCCCCGTCTTAAACCAAATTTTTCTTGACGATATTTTGACGATGAAGCGACCCGATTGGCTAAAAACTTTAATCGTTACAATGGTGGGAACTATAATTTTCACAGGCTTTTTAAATTGGTTGCGGGCGTCAATTCTAACTATTTGGCAAAAAAAATTGACGCTTGTAGACTCGTCAAAATTCTTTTGGCACATTATACGCTTGCCGGTGACGTTTTTTCAGCAAAGATACGCCGCCGACGTTGCCTCACGTATTCAATACAATGAAACAAATGCCGCAGTTATCTCGAATCAAGCGGCAACTGCCGTATTGGATTTTTTTATTGCGCTTTTTTATTTGGCGTTGCTGTTCCAATATTCAGTGCCGCTGACGTTAATCGGCGTTTCCATAAGTTTTATAAATCTTGGACTGGTAATTTATATGCGCCGTCGCCTCGTCGATTTAAATATGAAAGTTCAACAGGACGCGGGCAGAGAATACGGCGTTTTGATGAGCGGGCTGATGATGATTGAGAGCATAAAAGGTTCCGGCAATGAAGGCGAATTTTTTTCAAAGTGGGCGGGATATAAAGCAAGCGTTATAAACGGTATGCAAGAAATACAACTTTGGATGTTGAAAGTAAAACTTTTACCGAGCCTTTTTGCCGGCGTCAACGGCGCGTTAATCATAGCGATTGGCGGCTTTTCGATTATGGAAGGCGTCATGACTGCCGGTATTTACATGGCTTTTCAAAATTTGCTCGCCAGATTTCAAGAGCCGTTTAATAACTTGCTGATGTTGGGCAATACGCTTCAGACGATTGAAATGCAAATGCAACGCCTTGACGACGTGCGCAAGTACGAAATTGACCGCTTGAATTATTCCGAAGAGAATCAGATAAAAGATTGTCCGCTTGAAAGGCTTTCTGGCGAATTGGAGTTGAAAAATATTTCATTTGGTTATAGTCCGCTTGACCCGCCGCTTTTGGAAAATTTTAATCTGCACATTGAGCCGGGACGTTGGGCGGCAGTAGTCGGGGCGTCGGGCAGTGGCAAATCAACGCTCGCAAAAATCGTCGCAGGGCTTTATGAGGAATGGTCCGGCGAAATTCTTTTTGACGGGATAAAACGTCGCGACCTTCCGCGCCATATCATCGTAAATTCTCTGTCGACCGTCGACCAAGATGTTTTTCTGCTTACCGGTTCAGTGCAAGAAAATATTTCCCTATTTGACGGCACGATTCCCAAAAGCGAAATTATACAGGCGGCGAAGGACGCTTGCATACACGACGACATTATCCGACTTAACGGCGGCTATGACGCACAAGTTACGGAAGGCGGAGTAAATTTTTCGGGCGGGCAACGTCAACGCTTGGAAATTGCGCGGGCATTGGCAATTAATCCGTCGCTGTTGATTCTCGACGAGGCGACCAGCGCACTTGACCCAATGACCGAACAAAAAGTTTTGGATAATATAAGGCATCGCGGCTGTTCGTGTTTAATCATAGCGCACAGACTTTCCACGATTCGCGACGCGGACGAGATTATTGTTTTGGAGCGCGGAAAAGTTGTTGAGCGCGGCACGCATAAAGAAATGATTCAACATGACGGAGCATATCGCCGCCTGATTGAAGAGAGAAACACGCAGGAAAATATTGATTAAAGGAAGTGAGAGCCTTTGAAACTCGTTGCAGGTGAGCGTTATTGTTTACCGGAAGAAAATTCTTTTGTTCAAGTTACGGCAGGCAAAGTCGAAGTTTACGCCGTCACACACCAAAAAGAAGATTTCCGCCAAATGTATTTAATGGAATTGAACGCGGGCGCGGCGGCTTTTCCTTCCTTTGATGATTTCGAGAAAATAAAAATCGAAGTGCACGCCCTGACAGATTCCGAATTGAAAACAGTTTCGGCAGATGAAATTGCTCCGGCTGAACTTGCTAAGCTTATGCGCTCGTGGTTTAAAAATTTAATAGCGTTGTCGTGGCTTAGACTTTTGGCGGATAAAGGCGACGACACATTGGAAACTTGGCTTGACGGCTCGGTAATTGGCGACGACTTGGACAATCAATCGCTGTGGGAAATTTTCATTGACAACGAAGGTATTTTCTCGATGATGTTGGGCGTGCGCTTTCAAGCCGAAGACATTAAAGTTGCTAATCGAATTGCCCGCCGCTTAAAACAAAAAAATCGTCTCGTGGAAAATACGCTGTCGATTTTGTTAGGTAAAGATACCGTGCCCGCCGAAGAAGGAAGCTCCGGAAATGCTAAGTTTGAAGAAGTCGCCTTTGCAATTCGTTGCGCAGTCAAAGCCTTGCATATGCCGAGCCGTTCAGCTAGCCTCGCGCCGGAAATGGTAAGGAAACTTGATAAATTTGGTATAATGCACCGCCTCGCGCAAAAATCCGGAATGGGCTTGCGAAGTATAAATTTGGAGGATAATTGGTATCGAGGCGACAGCGGCGTTATTTTGGTCTTCTACAATATCGACGACAAAACAAAAGAATTAGGCGTTTGCTTGCCGCAGACGGAAAATCGCTATCGGCTGATTACTCGTTCAAATCCCGACGGCGTCGACGTTACAGAAAAAATTGCGGCGCCTCTCGACAAAGAAGGTTTTGCCTGTTATGCGGGACTTCCGCCCGAAAAAATTAGCTTGAAAGATTTATTTAAATTCGCATTCAATCAAACTTGGTCGACGGATTGGCGCACTATTTTTATTGCAAGTTTTGTTATGGGAATTATCCCGATTATCACGCCGATTGTTACGGAAACAATTTTCGCCGACCTCATACCGATTCTTGACCGTCAAGGCTTAGCGACAGTCGCGCAGGTTGCAATGGTTGCCGGCTTTACTTCTGCCGCGTTAAATGTCGTGCGTTCCGTAGCACTTTTGCGTTTTTCCGTTCATGTTGATATGGCTTTGGAATCAGCGATGTTGGCGCGGGTGCTTGCCTTGCCGATAAAATTTTTCCGTCAATTTACGTCGGGCAATTTGGCGGCGCGTATGCAAGGACTTAGCAGAATTCAAAATTTTTTGGCGGGCGAAACGGTCGGCATTGTATTTAATTTTGTCTTCGGCTTTTGGAGCTTGGGGCTTATGTGTTATTACAGCGTAAAGTTAACGGGCGTGGCTCTGCTTATCTGGATTATTTATTCGCTGATTTCCTTTTTTATTATGAGCAGGCTGATTAATTTTAACCGAAAACAAACTACGGCATTTAACGAGACTGCGGGCATTTTGCAACAAATTTTCACGGGCTTAACGAAATTTCGCGTAAAAGGCGCGGAAGAGGACGCTTATAATTTGTGGGGGAAAAAATTCGGCGAGGAATGGAAATGGAATTATGCCGTTCGTTGGCAAAGAAATTACACGACGATTTTATCAGCCATGCAACCGATTTTGCTGGCGATGATTCTTTATTTCTTCGCCTTCAAAGAGATTATTGAGGCGGCGGCAACGGGTGCAACTTCTACGCCTGCTGCAGGTGATGCAAGTGATGCAGCTGATTTATTGGGCACGGGATTGACTTATGCCACGTTCATAGCATTTCAAGCGGCGTATTCGGCTTTCAATGTCGCGCTTATCGGAATTTTTCCTGCCATTCAAGAATTCGTCGCGATTCGCCCGTTATTGGAGAATTTGCAACCGATATTGGACGCCGAACCGGAAAGTTCACCGGACAAGCCGGAAGCTGATGTACTTTCGGGCGCGATAGAAGTCGAAGGGCTTACCTTTTCTTATGGCGAAAATTTACCCGACGTTCTTAAAGACGTGACGTTTAGAATCAAGGCGGGCGAAAGTGTTGCCTTAGTCGGCAGTTCGGGCTGTGGCAAAACAACTTTGATGAGATTGCTATTGGGCTTTGAGCAACCCAAAAGCGGCGCGATTTATTACGACGGCTATGATTTGTCCGAGATGTCGGCGTCGTCGGTTCGTGCGCAAATGGGCGTTGTCTTGCAAGGCGGGCAGTTAATGACGGGCAATATTTTTTATAATATTGTCGGCATGAGTAATTTGACACTTGACGACGCGTGGGCGGCGGCTGAAGCGGCGGGCATTGATGAAGATATTCGCCAAATGCCAATGGGTATGAATACTATAATTTCCGAAGGCTCAAGCAACATTTCAGGCGGGCAACGTCAACGCCTTTTAATAGCCCGTGCACTTGCCGCCAAACCCGCCATTATAATTTTAGACGAGGCAACCAGCGCACTCGATAACCGCACTCAAGCCATTGTCACTGAAAGCC
>CAMJKR010000238.1 GCA_946406415.1 uncultured Selenomonadales bacterium
ACCTCCTCTCGCCGCTGGCGGGCAATATCGTCGGTCTCGTGATTCTGTCCTGCATATGTTCGTTCCCGTTCCTCTCTCCGTTCTTAGGACCAGGCGCGGTTATCGCTCAAGTTATCGGTGTTCTTATCGGCGTTCAGATTGGCGAAGGCAACATTCCCCCGCATTTGGCACTGCCCGCGCTGTTCGCTATCAATGCCCAGTGTGCTTGCGACTTCGTACCCGTCGGTCTCGGCTTGGCGGAAGCTGATGCGGAAACCGTTGAAGTCGGCGTTCCTTCCGTGTTGTATTCAAGATTTATCACTGGTCCCGTTTCCGTTATCCTCGCGTGGCTCGCTAGCTTCGGTCTCTACGAATCATAAAAAAATAGGTCTTTCGACCGTAAAAAAATATAAAGGCAGGTAATTATATAATGGCAGAAAAGATTTATTCAAGTAAGGTCGTCGAACTTGGCGGTCAAGTCAAAGATTTCATCGCCGCCGCTAATATGATTATCATGTTCGAGGAGTCTATGGCTCTGCCCGAATTGCGCGACGCTTGCGTTATGCACACCGGCAACGAACTGACCGGCATGATTAAACCTGGCGATATTTACAAAATTGCTGGCACCGAATTTAAAATCGTCAAAGTCGGCTCCGAAGTACAGAAAAATTTGATGAATCTCGGTCACATTACAATTAAATTCGACGGCGGCGAGGGCGAACTCCTCGAAGGCTCCGTTCACGTCGAAAGCAAACCCGTTCCCGAAATTAAATCCGGCGATATGATTGAAATTTTTAAAGCGGAAGATAAAAAAGTTGCTGACGGTTCGTGGCTCGGCTTAAAGGGCAAAACTGCTGTCGTTACCGGCGCGGCAAGCGGTATCGGCAAGGCTGTCGCTCAAGCTTTCCTCGATAATGGCGCAAATGTCGTCGTCTGCGATCTCAATCCGAACGAACCCGAATTTAACATCACCGAAAACAGCGGCAAAGTTAAATACGTCATCACCAACGTTGCAGATGCGGCTAGCGTTCAAGCTATGGTTAAAACCGCGCTCGATACCTTCGATAAAATTGATATTCTCGTTAACAACGCGGGCATTAATATCCCCTGCTTGCTCGTCGACCCGAAAGATCCTCACGGCAAATACGAACTCAACGAAAAAATTTACGATAAAGTCACCGGCGTTAATATCAAGGGCGTTTACCTCGTCGCGCAAGCTGTCGGACATGAAATGGTTAAGGCCGGCGGCGGCGTTATCATCAACATGAGTAGCGAATCCGGCTTGGAAGGCTCCGAAGGTCAAAGCATTTACGCCGCAACTAAAAATGCCGTCAATAGTTTCACGCGCAGTTGGGCTAAGGAACTCGGCAAATATAATGTTCGCGTCGTTGGCATGGCTCCCGGCATTATGGAGGCTACCGGTCTTAGAACGCTCGCTTATGAAGAGGCTTTGGCTTATACTCGCGGCATTACCGTTGATGATTTGCGCAAAGGTTACAGCTCAACTAAGACAACCCCGCTCGGTCGTAGCGGCAAGCTCTCTGAAGTCGCCGATGCCGTTGTTTTCCTCGCAAGTGACCGCGCCTCTTACGTCGACGGCGTAACTGTAAACGTCGCCGGCGGCAAAACTCGCGGTTAATCTCTCAACAGTCAACTTTTTCTTACCACTTCCCCCAAAAATTTAAAATCCCTCAGCAATTACGCTTGAGGGATTTTTTTTACTAACCATTTAATTAGCAGTGATTTGGCTGAACTTGTCGCCGTAAGCAAGCGCAAGATTTTGTCTTAAGCTCGCGAAATAATTTAAATTCTCGTCGTCGGTTATAAATTTCTCGGCGGCGTCGCGGGCTTGAATCAAAATTTCCACGTCGCGGAACACGTCGGCAATTTTTAAATCGGGCAAGCCGTGTTGCGCCTCGCCGAAAAATTGTCCGGGACCGCGCAGTTTTAAATCTTCTTCCGCAAGCTTAAAGCCGTCGTTAGTTTTTTCCAAAATTTCAAGTCGCGCTTTGGCAATATTTGCTTTGCTGTCTGAAATCAGTATGCAATAAGACTTCGCCGCACCACGACCGACACGCCCGCGCAGTTGGTGAAGTTGCGCCAGTCCAAATCGTTCCGCGTGTTCGACAACCATAACGCTTGCATTAGGCACGTCGACGCCAACTTCAATGACCGTCGTTGACACCAGCAATTTCGTTTCACCGTCGCGGAATTTTTCCATAATCTCATCTTTATCGCGCGGTCTCATCTTCCCATGCAAAAGGGCGCAAGGTATATCGTGGAAAATTCCGTTGCTTAGCATGTCAAAAATTTCCTCAGCAGGTTCAATGTCGGCAAGTCGTTCCGATTCACTGCGCTCAATCAGCGGGCACACGACGTAAGCTTGACGCCCCGCTAAAATTTCTGCACGGACGAAATCATAAACTTTTTTGCGGCTACGTATACTTTTTGCCTCAGTTTTTATCGGCTTGCGTCCGGGCGGCAATTCTTTTATCAACGAAACGTCTAAATCGCCGTAAACCGTCAAAGTCATTGTGCGCGGGATTGGCGTCGCCGTCATAACTAACATATCTGGTACGACGTCGGATTTTTTTTCTAACGTTGAGCGTTGATTTACGCCAAAGCGGTGCTGTTCATCTGTTACGACTAAACCCAGCTTTGCAAACTTGACGTCCTCTTGAATCAGCGCATGTGTACCGATTACAATATCCAGTTCGTGTTCGGAAATTTTTTGATAGGCTTCGTCCTTTAACTTTTTGGAGTGGGTGATTTTCGCGCTTAAAAGTCCGACACGAACGCCCAAATCCGTCAGCAATGCCGAAAATTTTTCGTAGTGTTGAATCGCTAAAATTTCCGTCGGAGCCATGAACGCCCCTTGATAGCCGCTTTCCACCGTTTTTAGCAATGCCAATAATGCGACAACCGTTTTGCCTGAACCCACGTCGCCTTGAATCAATCGGCGCATCGGCAATTTGCTTTCCATGTCTTTGGCAACTGTGCGGAAAACTTTTTTCTGGTCGCCCGTCAAGTCGAACGGCAACTTTGCAAGCACTTCTTTAATCAATTTGCCGTTTTTCTTGTGACTTATTCCAAGTCGCTCATCTTGAGTTTGACGCTTTATCAGCATTAAGCCGCATTGAATTAAAAATAATTCGTCGAACGCTAAACGCCGTCTTGCCTCGTCGAGTTCCAAATAATCTTGCGGGAAATGGATTGTGCGCGTCGCTCTGTCGAGTGAAATTAATCCTTGCGCCTTGATAAGTTCTTGCGGCAAAATTTCTGTTAACGGCGGCATTGTCGCCAAAAGATTTTTAATCGCCGTGCGCATCGCATTTTGACTTATCGCGGCCGTCAACGAATAAATCGGTACAATTCCCAATTCCGGTTCCTCGTCCGGTTCCAGTATCGTAAAGCTTTGAATTTGATTTAAAGCCAATCTGCCCGACCACGAGTCGTATTTTGCCTTGCCGATAACCAAAAGCCTCATGCCGTTCTTTAATAGATTCAGGAGATATTTTTGATTAAACCACGTCAGCTGAATGTAACCGGTTGCGTCCTCAAGGAAGGCGTTTATAATCGTCAAGCCGCGTGCCTCGCGTGAAGTGATATTGGAAATTCTCCCGACGACTAAAACATTTTCGCCCTCGAATATGTCAGCAATATGCGTTAAACTGCTGTGGTTTTCGTAAGCTCGCGGGTAATGCGTCAACAAGTCGTATTTCGTAAAAATATTTAATTTAGCAAGGGCCGCCGCCCGTCGAGGTCCGACGCCTTTAACGTACATGACGTTATCTGTAAATTCAAATCTAAAACTCACTATTTGCCCCTCACTAGTTTAGTTGTTAGGATTTTTCTACCAGCTTTTTACCGCTGATTTGATACGTTGCTTTGTCAATGTGGAAAGTATCAGCTGTGAAATCTCTTAAAATTATGGAGCCGCCGCTTACTTTCAACGTGACGGCATTATTTTTCTTGCTATAAGAGGAGGTAAAGTCAAGCCCGTCGAGGTTCAACGTGTCATTGTCGTCGAAGCCGTAAATGACATCCTTGCCGTCGCCTTTTGCGTAATAGAAAGTATCCTTGCCGGCGTCGCCGTAGAGCGTGTCATTACCTGCGCCGCCCCAGAGGCAGTCGTTTCCTTTGCCGCCGTAAATTAAATCTTTACCCGCGTCGCCATACAATCTGTCGTTATCGTCGCCGCCGTTTATACTGTCGTTGCCTTCGCCGCCGTAGATTAAATCCTTACCTGAGCCGCCTGAAATTGAATCTTTATCGTCCCTGCCGCGAAGAGTATCATTGCCCGCGCCGCCGTCGATAGTATCGTTGCCG
>CAMJKR010000239.1 GCA_946406415.1 uncultured Selenomonadales bacterium
TAAGGTGTTCATGCGTTCAAGCGGCATACTCAAATCCATATGTCCGGAAAGAGTTTCAATTTCCTTGCCGTCGACTAAAAATTTCACGCGCTTGACTTCAGGAAAATTAGTCAGCGTGTCGACAATCGAGCCGATTAAAAATTCTTCACCCGTCGAGCCGCCAACAAAGCTTTTTAAAATTCCGCCGTCAAAATCAACCGTCGCCAGCCCGTTTCTAACTGTGACACTTCTAATCGCCGCATTCTTCGGGAAAATCCGCGTCAAGTTTTCTTCGGCGGGTTCTTCCATCATAGCTTCAACGGCGGCGGTGTATTTGTTAACTGAGTCATCAACAATTATCTCGCGTTCGACTTCAACGAGTTTTATGCCCGAATCGTCTGGATAATAAATTTTTACGTTCATTGATTGCTCCGTTTTCTCATTTCTAGCGGGCTTATTTTCCGTCGTTTTAACGTGATTATCGGGCGCAGGTTCAGCAGGTTTTTGTTCGGGTTTAGTTTCGGGCTTAACGTCGGGTTTTGTCTGCGCGGGCGTTTCAGTCGTTTTAGCGGGCGGATTTTCGTTTGGAGGTTGTTCGCAACCCGCCGTAAACAAAAGCAGCGCGAGCATTGCCGGCACTAAAATTTTTTTCACGATTAATCAAATCCTCCTTGATTGAAATAGCGATTGACGGCATTTGTAATTGCCTGCGCAAGCTTCTGTTGATAATCGTCGCTTGCCAATAATTTTTCTTCGCGCGGATTGGTGATAAAACCCAGCTCAATCAGCGACGCGGGACATTTAGAATGCGTCATGACGTAAAATCTTGCCGCCTTGACGCCGCGATTGTTAAGCCCGCCGAGCCGTTCGAGTTCCTCGTTTAAAAGTCGAGCGAGGCGAGCACCTTTAACGGCGGTCGGCGCGTGATAAGTTTCCATGCCGTTTGCTTTACCGTTTGAAAAGGCGTTGCAGTGGACGCTGATAAAAAGTGCGGCATTGGGCGGAGCCTTATCGACACGCGCTTGAAGTTCGGTAGCGTCTGAAACGCCGGGCGCGGCAACGTCAACATCAGTCGTGCGCGTCATGACGACTTGATAACCTGAAGCCGCCAAAAGTTTCTGCGCCTTGAGTGAGACTGCCAACGAAACAGATTTTTCCGTAACGCCTGTAGGACCGATTGCGCCCGCATCGGAGCCGCCGTGACCGGGGTCAAGCACGATAATTTTTTCGCCGCTAAAATTTTCCGACGACCAATTATCCTGCGCAACAAATTTTTTCACGTCGATAATAATTCGAGCGTCCTTTTTTTCAGCGCGGTTAGCGGGTTCAAGATTAATCGTCGAGCCGCCGCTTTCCATTATCGAATTGAAATTAATTTGGATACTCGTATGCTTTTTTTGCGTTTCGTTGACGAAAATTTTATCGATAAGACTTTTTGCGGCGGGCTGAATTTGTATGCCCGAAACGCGGCTTACTCTGCCGGGTAAGGCATTATCAATTTCGAGACGCATACTTTCCAACGAAAAGTCGGAAGAAATATCGCTATCGTTGAGCCGTCCGCCGCGATAAGAAATTTCAATCCGCATTGTTTCTTTGTCCAGTTCGTAGGCATTTATCCCAGTAAGTTCAGCAGGTTTAGCTTGAACTGTTGCCGCGCAGGTTAGGACAAGTAGCAGACTGAAGCACGTTAAAAATTTTTTCAGCAAATTAATTCCTCATTCCTCATTTCCAATACTCAAGTGTTTTTCAAAAGTTCGCGTGCCTCGTCGAGTGCCTCAGCTGTCTTGTCCGTGTCGAGTGAAATTTTAATCGTGAGGTATTCGCCCTCGCCGGCGTCTTCCGGTAAAAAATCTGCCGGCAACACGAATTCGCGGAACTCGTCCTCTTCCTCTTCAAGCAAGAAAACTGCCGTCGCCGAGCCGTCCTCAAGCTCTTCGATTCGGTCGAGGTACACGCTAAGTTTTTTCTCATTGTTCATGGCTGTCAGTGCTCCCTTCTTTCTCTTCTTGCAATTTTTCTCTTAACTCCTTCTTTCGGGCGAGCCACGTGTAAACCCAGTCATCATTGTGTTCCGGCTGAACTGAAAAATTTTCGCCGTCGCTTGTAATTGTGATTGTGCCATTCCAACGCGTGCAGAGAATATTTTTGGCGTCAATGCCTTGCGCCAAATAATTTTCGAGCGGTTCACGATGCGGCTGCCCATAAGCCATATTATCTTTTTCCTTATTGCCCGCGCTGATTAAAACGTAAGTCGGATTAACCGCCGCGATAAATTCTTTCGTTGAGGAAGTGCTAATGCCGTGATGTCCCGATTTAAGCACGTCGCATTTTAAAGCCGCCGCATTATTATCTGCCAAAATTTTTGCTTCGGAATTCTTTTCGCAATCGCCGGTAAACATCATAGAAAATTTTCCGTAAGTAAGTTTGCCGACGATACTGCCGTTGTTCGTGTTGTAGGCTTTATCTTTTTTGTCAGCTTGCCCACTGTTAATCGTAACGACAAATTCAGTCGTCGGAAAGATAACATTAAATTTAACGTCGTTGCCAAAGTCCAAAATGTCGCCGGTCTTCAAGCTTTGTCGAGTTATACCTTTATCCGCGATTGCCGTCATGTAACTTTTGTACAGCGGGGAATTCGACGCAATGCCGTTATCGTAAACTGCAACGACGGAAATTTTTTCAAGATATGGATTCTCGGCAAGTTCTTTATCGCTCGGATTGATTAAAACTTTCGCGTTGCCGATGTGGTCGCCGTGCGGGTGAGTTAATATCAGCTTGTCAATTTTCGTAACGGATAATTTTTCGAGTTCGCTGATAAAGCGTGGGCGTTCCTTGTCATGTCCCGTATCAACCAAAATAGTTTGCTCATTTGTCCGAATTAAAATCGCGTCGCCGTGACCGACGTTTAGCATAGAAATTTGTAGATTGCCGTCGACGTTCTGCACGGGTTCTGCCGGAGCGTCTTCAACGGCGGCTTTAGTATCACCACAACCGCAGAAAATAAACGTCGCCAGCAAGAGTGCGGCTAAAAAAATTTTCTTCATTTCTTTTTATCCTTCTGCTTTTTGGTTATCCATTTGTCAACCCAGTCCTCGTTATCTTCTGCTTGAACGGAAAAATTTTTGCCGTCGCTTGTAACTGTAATTGTGCCGTTCCAGCGCGTGCATAAAATATTTTTCTTATTAATGCCCTGTGCAAGATAATTTTCGAGCGGCTCAAGGTGCGGGTGTCCATAAGTATTGCGGCGTTCTTCCTCTGGTCCACACGAAATTAAAACGTAACTGGGATTGACTGCCGCGACAAAATCTTTCGTCGACGCGGTATAACTTCCGTGATGTCCTGATTTGAGTATGTCGCATTTTAAAGCCTTAGCCTTATTTTTTGCTAAGATAGCCGCTTCAGCTTCCTTTTCGGCGTCGCCGGTGAACATCATAGAAAATTTTTTGTAAGTTAGCTTGCCGACGACGGATTCATTATTGGGTTCAGATTTTTGTTTTTCGTCGTTAACTGCCGCGACAAGTTCGGGCGTCGGGTAGAGGACATTGAACTTAACGGAGTTACCAAAGTCGAGAGTGTCACCAGCTTTTAGCGCGGTGTGAGTAATGCCTTTCGCGTCGATAGCCTTTATGTAACTTTTGTACAGCGGCGAGGTCGAGGCAATGCCGTTGTCGTAAACTTCAGCTACGGAAATTTTTTCGAGGTAAGGATTGGCGTTGAGTTCCTTTTTGCTCGGATTGATTAAAGCTTTTGCGCTGCCGATATGGTCGGCGTGCGGGTGCGTCAAAATCAATTTATCAATCTTCGTGACGGACAATTTTTCCAATTCTTTAACTAAGAGGTCGCGTTCGTCGGTGTCGCTTGTGTCGATTAGGACAGTTTGCTTGCCGGTTTGAACTAAAATCGCGTCGCCCTGCCCAACGTTTAGCATAGAAATTTTCAAGTTGCCTTTAACGTCCTGCGCGGGCGCGGCTTGGGTGTCGTCTTTTACTTCCGCTTGAGTTTCTTGCTTAGGCTCCTCTTTAGTTTGTCCGCCGCAGCCGCCGAGTATAAACGCCATAAGCAAAAGTGTCGCCATTAAAATTTTTTTCATTGAATCATCCTTTCTTGTCTTTATTGTAGAGAATGTAAAGCCGAATGAGTTTCGTCACCGTCCAAAATGCGAACGACGCGATATAAATTTTGTCGAGCAACGAGAGGTTGCCGTAATCGAAATGGATAAACAAGAATATCGCCGCTAATATAATCAATGCGTCGAATTTGTCAAATGCTTTTTTCAAAAAATCCGGCAACGCGCCCGCCTC
>CAMJKR010000240.1 GCA_946406415.1 uncultured Selenomonadales bacterium
AATCGAACAGATATTTTCTTCCCGTCAATGCGGCGGGATTTTTTTGCAAAAATAAAATCATCAACGAACTAATAACTTTTGTCAATCACACCGAAAGCAATCGAGCTATATTTGCCGCCGCCTAAAACTTTAAAGCCGAGCCGTTCAAACTCTGTGCTACCTGAATGTTCTTTCATGACGACGCGCAATTTTGCCACGCGGTAAGCCTCACGAATAATTTCCAAAGTTAACGGGCGATTGTCGGCAAGCGGGCGAATAGAATTCAATCCGGAACTTTTTTTAATTGGGCGGCGGAACATCGGGTCAAAATAAACCACGTCGAACGAATCATTTGGGCAAGTCTTTAAAAATTCTGCGCAATCGGCGTTAATGACTTCAACGCGGCGCATAGCTTCCAAAATGTGCAGGCTGTCGTCGGAAAAATTTTTTAAACCATAGCTGACGACTTCGGCAATGAGCGGATTAATTTCAAGTGCGACGACTTTACCAGCCGCGCCCGCGATAAAACTTTCAACAATGGCGTCGGAGCCTAAGCCGAGTGTGCAATCCAAAACCGTCGAGCCGTCGGAAATTTTCAGTGCGTCAATTAATCGGTCGCCCGCGCCGCAACGCAGATTTTTAATCCTCAAATGCGCGGTGTTCGGGTGAAAAAATAATTCGCCGTCCGCCGTCACGATACTCAACGAATTTTTCTTAACGAGCAAAATATTTTCCGCGTCGTAAGTTTTCTTTAACGTGTCTAATGAAAAATCCTCGCGCTTTATAAATTTCCCGCCGAGTTTCAAAGAAAGTTCCTCCGCAAAAGTTTCCTGCGTAGAATCTTGCTTGCGCGTTGTCGTCACTATAAAATTTTCCATGTAATTTTCCATATCAAAAGAAAAAATTTTTGCAAGAAAAGATTACGCATTGAGCATTTCGACGATTTTTTTTAAGGTATCGACGGCTCCGACGTTGCCGGGAAAAATTATATAGCTCATGTCGGGGAATTTACTTTCTGCGCCGATTTTCCAAACTGGGATGCCGGCCGCCACTTGACCGAGCACGAGAGCTTTTTTAACGCCAAGCCCTTTGGTGCCCACGTCGCTTGAAGTTATGCCGCCCTTTGCAATTAAAAACTTCGGACGAACTTTTAGCCGATTAACAATACTTGTGAGTGCTTCGGAAATTTTTACGGACGCCGCGAGATTTTTTTCTGCGTCTCCAACGTCCAAAACTTTGCGGCTGGTGTAAATTGCCGTCGTTTTTCCATGTGAAATATTTTCCTCTGCCTGCTGAATAATTTTATCAACCGCGCCCAAGTCTGAAACGTCAAACTCAATGAATGCAACCGACGGAATTTTTTTCAGCTCTTCAAGTTGCGCGGTAGTTTTCTTGACGTGGGAGCCGACAATTATCAAGCCGCCGTTAAGATTTTTTTCGTCGACGAGTTCAGCTTTAGTTAGAAAGTTTTTATCCTCGACGCCGCCGATAATTTTCGTGAACGCCGCCGCCGTCCTGAACAGAAAATTTTTCTTCGACATAAGCAAAGCCAGCGCGAAAATTTCTACGTCGACATAATCAACGGCATTGACGATAACTTTATTGAAGTCGCTGACATTTTCAAGCCGCGCAGAAATTTTTTCTAAGTCGCCGCCGCGCAATTCGTCCAGGCTTATACAAGTGACCGATTCTTTCTTGAACGCGCCACAAGTTTTTTCCTCGACGTAAGCCGCCAGATTAGAATTTTTGTAGCCGAAAGTTTTATCCTTAGCAAATTCAGTTTCAGCGGCGGGAACGAGATAATCACCCTCCTGCACGTAGTGAACGTCGCCGATTGTAAAGCGTCCGCCCTCTTTAAAAAATGGCATTAAAACTTCGCCGTCGATTTTCTTGCCGCAAGCCTCCAAAGTTTCACGTAACGTTTGAGTTTCAAGCGGATAATGTCCGCGCAATGTCGAGTCGCAACGGCTTACAATTATAAAATCTTTGCCGAATTTTTCAGCCGCCGTAAAGATAAGTTCGGCGATTTTTTTATGCTCGGCACGGGTTTTAGTTTCAGAAAATGCGCGGGAATTCGTAAGGATAAAGAACATTGAATTTTCTTCAGCAAAGCCCGCCGCAATACTTTCCGCAGTCCAGTCCGTGTAAACTGAAATGCCGTTGACCGTTTGGACGCCGGTCGGATCGTCGTCGAGCACGATAATTTTTTTGTCAAAAGTTTTAAGAGCCGCTTTTAATTTCGCATGATAAAAATTTTCGTCGACGCTCGGAATTTGGGCAAAAAGTTCGCACTTCAAAATTTTAGCCATAAAAATGCCTCCCATAAAATTTTTCTTCCCTTTATCGCGATAAACCTTTATAATAAATTCGTAATTTGTAATGGGCAATTTCTCTAACGTGAGGTTTTTAAAATGAAAAAAATTCTAATCGTTGATGATGTGGACGTCCTACTTGAGATGACCGCATTTATGCTGGAGGGCAAATACGAAACTTTCTGCGCGTCGTCGCCCGAACAAGCTATGGACATTTACCGAAAAGAAAAACCGGATATGGTGCTTTCCGATTTCCGGATGCCAGGTATGACGGGCTACGAAATGCAAATCGCATTGCAAAACGAATTCCACAAAAAAATTCCGTTTATGTTCATGACGGCAGATAGTAGCGAGGAAGTCGAAAGTAAAGGCTTTGACAATGGCGCAATGGATTTTATTCGCAAGCCCTTTCAGCCCGAAGTTTTGTTGCGCCGCGTCTCCAACATTCTGCGCACAGTCGGCGAAATTCAAGACTTAACAAAGACTTCGACGACTGACGCGCTAACTGGTTTGTTTAACAAAGCCACGTCTGAAGAAGAGCTTAAGAAAATTTGCACGAAGTCGCACGGCTCGTTGATGATGATTGACTTGGACAGCTTTAAGCTCGTCAATGACATTCAC
Organism: uncultured Selenomonadales bacterium; assembly: GCA_946406415.1. Taxonomy (GTDB): domain Bacteria; phylum Bacillota; class Negativicutes; order Selenomonadales; family Selenomonadaceae; genus Quinella. The sequence goes on from CAMJKR010000240.1 coordinate 2,913, forward strand.
GGGCACGCAATGGGCGATAAAATTTTAATTGCGTTTGCTGATATTTTGCGAGCGGCAATGCGCACGACGGATTTAATTGGGCGCATGGGCGGCGATGAATTTGTTGCCTTTTGTCACGGCGTTTCAGACGAAAATTCCATTGCCTCGAAAACGCAGTTTATTAACGAGAAAATCACTGAGGCGGCTAAAAAGTTGATGGGCGAGGATATGAACATTCCGCTTGGCGCGTCAATCGGCTGTGTACTCGTTCCGCAAGCCGGCACCGATTTTGTCGAACTGTACAAGAAGGCGGATAAAGCTCTCTACATTGTAAAACAAAACGGCAAGCACGGCTACAACATTTTTAACGAGGACGCGCCCGAAGAAAACGTTGAGACAGTTGTCACGCTTGCGCAGATTGAAATGATTCTTTCCGAACGCAACAAGGAGCCTGGCGCATATGTTCTGCCGTTTGAAAGTTTTCGCAACATTTATCGATTCCTAAAGCGCACCCGCGCAGGTTACGGCAAAACGATTTGTATTGTGCTCCTCGCGCTTAAACGAACTGTCGACGGCGAAAAAATTCCTCTCAAATACGCGGGCGAAAAATTTGTTGAGTGCTTGCATACAACTTTGCGGCGAGGCGACGTTGTTTCTCAAAACGGCTCGAATCAATTCTTAGTTTTGCTCACGAACACCGACGGACATCACGACGTTACACGCGCCCTAAGTCGTGTCGTCGAAAATTGGGGCAAGCTCCCCGAAAGCAAAAGTTTCTACTTTACGCATGAATGGGCAATCCTTGACGCTTGAACGACTCGGCAAATAAAAACGGCGGTGAACTCTTTGTAGCTCATCGCTAATTTTTTTTGCAAAGTTTTACTTAACGAGTTTGGAGCCGCTGATTTTATAACTCGTGCCGTTGATGTTGAACTTATCGACGTTGCTCGCGCCGTCGAAAATAACTTTGTCGCCGCCTTTTATCGTTAATGTCAAATCTCCGCCGCTGAACTTAGGACTTTTGAACGAGCCGCCCTCTGTGCCGTCTTTGTTAATAATCGTCAACAAGTCATTGTTTTGGAAGTCGAAAATTTTATCGGTGCCTTCGCCTGGCTTGTAAATGAACGTATCTTTACCATCGCCGCCGTTAATCGAGACGTTCACGCCGCTGTTGATAATTTCATCATTGCCAGCACCGCCGTTTATCGTGACATTTGCACCGCTATTTTCGATTGAATCAGCACCCGCACCGCCGAAAATTTTAACGTTTTTGCCGCCGTTCTCCGTAACAAGTTTGCCGTTCATGTAACCTTTTGCGTAGTTGCCAATGGAATCGTTGCCCGCGCCGCCCGTGAGCGTG
>CAMJKR010000241.1 GCA_946406415.1 uncultured Selenomonadales bacterium
GTGCTGTCTGTAGCCTTGCGCTTGCAATTTGGAGAAAAAGATACTATTATAGACAAGATTGCCGAATTGAAGGAGCAACGCCGGGCAAAGCAACCGTTGGAGTATGCCAGCGCCGGATCCACCTTCAAACGGCCGGAGGGGGCATTTGCCGGAAAACTGATATCGGACGCGGGGCTGAAAGGTTACGCGATCGGGGATGCATGTGTTTCGGAAAAACATGCTGGTTTTGTTGTAAATAATGGTAATGCTAAAGCTTCTGATATAATAGAATTAATAAACTTAACGAAGAAAACAGTATTAGAGCAAAAAGGCAAAGAATTAAAGTTAGAGATAGTTCTGCAAGATTTATTGAAAAAACATCCTCTAATTTCGAATATTGAATTGCGCGAGGCGTTCGATTTTGTCGACACGGCTCAAATCAGGAATTTTATCGCGCCGCTCATCGATTCTGGAGAAATAAAAATAATTGACGTGCCTCGCGGCTATTTTATACAAAAAATTTAGGAGTTTTTATAATGAAAAATCTTTTTGACGCGGTAGAAATGAAAAATTTGCACTTAAAAAATCGTCTGGTGCGTTCGGCGACGTGGGAAGGCATTGCTGATTTTGACGGCTCAATAGGCGAAAATACCTTACCGGGAACTCGCTAAAGGCGGCGTCGGTGCGATTATTACCGGCTTTACAAGCGTCGCGACCAATGATTTTTATTTCGGCGGCATGATGCGCCTTTCCGACAATAAATTGATTCCGCAATATAAAAAACTCGTTGAGATTATTCACGCGAAAAATTGCGCGGCGATTAGTCAGTTGGCTTTGGGCGCATTTTACGATAAAAGTTTTGCTGAAGTTTCCGAAAATAATTTATCAACCGAAAATGTCCGCGAAATTATAAAAATGTTCGTTGACGCGGCTATTCGCGCTGAAATTTGCGGTTTTGACGGCGTTCAAATTCACGCGGCGCATTTCTTCTTTTTAAGTAGATTTATCAGCCCGATTGTCAACCACAGAACCGACGAATTCGGCGGCTCAACTAAAAATCGCGCTAAAATTTTGATTGATATTCTTAACGGCATAAAAAAATCCGCCCCAAAACTCCACGTCACGATAAAAATTAATTCGAGTGACTTTACAAGCGGCGGTTTGGACGAAATTGAGAGCCTTGAAATTTGCAAAATGCTTGAGGCGGCGGGCATTGATTCAATCGAGGTCAGCGGCAACGGGACTTCAGTCGGCGGCATAAAAGCGGGCGTTGATGAGGGATATTTCGGAGATTTTGCCGCAAAACTCGCCGATGAAGTCAACGTTCCGATAATTTGCGTCGGCGGCTGGCGTAGTCGTCAAGTTATGGAAAAATTTTTGAATCAAACGAACGTTGAATTGCTGTCTTTATCGCGCCCGCTGGTCAGAGAACCGGATTTCCCTAAAAAACTTTTTGCCGATAAAAATTGCGTCTCGAAATGCGTTTCTTGCAATGCTTGCTACAGAACGCCGGCACACCGTTGTATTTTCAGGAGGCACGGCTAATGGAAAATTTGAACGTTGAAACGCGGCGCGGCACGGTTTTAAATGGCGTTTTATTCCCCGCGCAGACTTCAGACACGGTTGTAATTGCGATAACGGGCATTCACGGCAATTTTTATTCCAATCCGTTTTATTACAATATCGGCGACACGTTAAGCGAACACGGCATTGATTTTATTTACGCGCAAACGAACGACGCATTGGGCGAAATTGAAACTTTTAACGTTAAGACGGGCAAAAAAGAAATTATCGGCTCGTGGAACGAAAGATTTTCCTACACCGACGAAGATATTGACGCTTACCTTGATTATGCGGCAAAAAAAAATTATAAACATGTGATTTTGGCGGGACATTCGCTCGGAGCAAACAAAGTTATTTATTATTTGTCGCGTCATCACGATAAAAAACGCGTCGAAAAATTTATTTTGATGAGTCCGGCGAATTTAACGCACATGATGAGCAATGTTAGCGACGGCGAGCGCGATTTTATAGAAAAATTAGTTCGCTACGGGCAAGGAGAAAAAATTTTGCCGTTTTATTTTATGGGTTGGGTAGTTTGCACGGCTAATACGGCGCACGACTGGTTGAGCGGGATTTTGGACAACGCGAACGGAAATTTTAGCCAAGTTGAGCAAATTACGCACAGCGGAGCTTTAATAATCGGCACTTACGACAATTTTACTGACGGCAACCCTGTCGGCTTTTTGAAAAATATCAACGAACACATGCCGACCGCGCAGGAAAATAAATTAATTTTTATTGAGCGAACTGGTCATACATATCAGCAAAAACACGACGTTATAGCGGAAAAAATTTTAAATTTTGTTCGTGAAGACTCAAGTTTTAGTTAAAGTAATTTCGTCAATCGGGCGACCGTTCGGCGAAAAACATTTAACAGTTAAAGTTCCCGCGTCAACGTCCATAGTTATGTAATTGTCAGTTTCAGGCTGAGGAGCAACGACTTTATCAAGCGCGTGGTCAATCCACAGTCCGCCGTAACGAACATTGCCGCTTATGCCCGTTAAAATATACAAAGGTCCTGTGTCGTCGTGTTGAAAATTTTTAATCCGTCCGCGATTTCTGTACGTGTGCAAATGCGCCGTAAAAACCACGTCGACGCCGAGCGATTCAAATTCCGGCATAAAAATTTCCCCGACGTCTGAAAAACCTTCCTTGCGTTCGGGGCGTCCGTTGATTCGATATTGTAAAACGTCTTTGTGTATAAAAATAATTTTCCACGGCTTGTCAGTCGAGTTTAAATCTTGACGGAGCCAATTTTTTTGTATGTCGATAATTTCCGTGCCCAACTCGTCCCATTGACTATCTAAAACTACAAAATGAGCCGCGCCAACGTCAAACGAATAAAATCGCCGCGAAAAATTTTCAACGCCATTATCGGGCGGCGAAAAATAATTCAGATAGGCAACGGGCGGGCAAACTGTCCACTCTCGCGAATATGTTTCGTGATTGCCGAGAACCGGAGCAAAAACAATTTCCGGCGTAAACTGTGCAACATGCGCAAGCCACCCTCGCCACTGGTTACTATCCTCGCCGTTGTCAACAAGGTCACCGACGTTAACGAAAAGCACCGCATCGGGATTTTTCGCAAAGGCAGAACCAGCAATGCCGCCCCATGTGTCGTAACTGCCGCCGCCGCATTGCGAATCAGGGAAAATTATTATCTTGAATTTATCGCCCGAAGGATTTTTAATGTCGTACCAATAGCTCGTTGCGTCACCGTCGACAACTCGATATTCGTCGCCAATTTCAATCTGCGCGGTGTATTGAATAGTTTTTTTCCCGTCGTAGGTGAAACTCGTTTCTTGCGCAGGGAAAATTTTTATCGCGTCGCCCGTCTTCACTTCGACGACGGGATTTTTTAATGGCTCCTCAGCTTGCCACATTATACAACGCGAAGTTGAAATATCTTTCGTGACGATTTGCCGAATAAATTTTACTTCCAAAATGTTTTCGGGAACTTCTTTTATTTTTTTGCACCCCGTCAACAAAGTCGCGAAACCTACCGCCGCAAATTTTATAAACGTCCGTCGATTCATGGCGTGTGCCTCATCAGAAGTTCAAATGCCGCGTCTGCAGTCTGAAATTTTATCTCGGAGCGCGTGCCTTTAAAGTGACAATCCACAACTTCGGAAAAATTTTCTCCGACGATTGCAACATAAACCGTGCCGACTTCTTTGCCCTCGCTTTTATCGGGACCGGCAACGCCCGTCGTACTCAAGCCGATTGTTGAATTAAAAATTGCGCGGACATTAGTCGCCATTTCAAGAGCAGTTTGACGACTTACCGCGCCGAATTTTTTTAAAGTCTCCGCGTCGACGTGCAGAATATTATTTTTAATCTCGTTAGTATAGGCGACAACTCCGCCCTTAACATGAGCCGACGCACCCGCAAAATCAGTTAAGCGGCTCATTACAAGCCCACCCGTACACGATTCCGCGCAAGCAATAGTAAAATTTTCCATGTTAACTTATCCTTTCAGCGGCAATATCATAAACAAATCCTGCCAAAACTTTTACGCGAACAAGGTCGCCCGCTTTACTGCGCCCGTCGTTTTCAATGTAAACAAGCCCGTCAACTTCTGGCGCGTCACGATACGAACGCCCCGCAACAACTTCAGAAACTTCCTCGTCGCGCCCCTCTATCAAAACTTCCAGCTCCTGCCCTTCAAGTATCTCGTTGAGTTCCTGCGAAATTAAACTTTGCAAACTC
>CAMJKR010000242.1 GCA_946406415.1 uncultured Selenomonadales bacterium
GCCCATGCCGCCCATTACGACCATTATCAGATAGTTGAATGACGCCAGGAACGTAAACGAGGTTGGGCTTATCAGATAGAACTGATGAGCAAAGAGACCGCCCGCCACGCCCGCGAACGCCGCGCCTAACGTGAACGCCATAACCTTATACTTAGTCGTGTTGACGCCCATAGCCTCAGCAGCTATCTCGTTCTCGCGTATCGCTATACATGCTCGACCGTGCGACGAGTTCACGAAGTTTTTGATAAAGAACAGGGTCACCAGCATAACAAAGAAAACCCAAGTAAAGTTCGTAAGGTGCGGAATGCCCTTGAAGCCCGCCGCCCCTCCAACGTAATCAATATTCATGATGACGATACGAATTATTTCGCCAAGCCCCAAAGTCGCAATCGCTAAATAGTCGCCGCGCAGACGCAATGTCGGCAAGCCAATTAAAAAGCCTAAAGAACCCGCCGCAATCGCTCCAAGAATTAACGCAACGATTAACGGTAAACCAAATTTAACCGTCGCCACAACTCCGACGTAAGCTCCGACCGCCATAAATCCCGCGTGCCCTAATGAAAATTGCCCCGTGTAGCCGTTGATTAAATTCAGGCTCGCCGATAGGATTATGTTCACGCAAATTAAAATTATGTTCAGCTCCCAAAACGAGCCGATAATTTTTGTGCTTATCATCGTTTGCAACACGCCGTATAGCACCAGACCGAAGACAAGCATAACTAAATCTCTTTTCCTAGCTGCGTTCATATTGTCACACCTTTTCGTTCGTGTTCTTACCAAAAAGCCCGCTCGGTTTAATCAGCAAAACTAAAATTAAAATTGCGAATGCCGCCGCGTCTCTGAACGTCGATGACAAAAAGCCCGCGACTAATGCCTCGACGACGCCCAAAACAATTCCTCCGACGACTGCGCCCGGTAAAATTCCTATGCCGCCCAAAACCGCCGCGACAAATGCTTTTAAGCCCGGCATAATTCCCATAAGCGGATCAATCGTGTTGTAGTAGACGCCGACTAAAACGCCCGCCGCCGCCGCCAATGCTGAACCTATGCAAAACGTCATCGAAATAACTTTGTCCGAATCGACGCCCATAAGTTGTGCCGTCTCTGTGTCGAAGCTCGCCGCACGCATTGCCTTTCCTAACTTAGTTTTCTGGACAATGTAAGTCAGCACTGCCATTAAAATTATCGTTATGCTCAAAATCAGCAGTTGTTGCCCGTTGATTATGAAGCCGCCCAAGTTGAATGAAATATTCGGCATGACTTCAGGGAAGGTGCGCGGTGTCGGCGTTACAAAATACATGCTCGTGTACTCAAGGAAAAATGAAACGCCAATCGCAGTTATAAGCAACGAAATTCTCGGCGCATGTCTTAGCGGCTTATAAGCAATCCTCTCGACTAACATGCCCAAAACTGCCGTTATCGCCATTGAAATTAGGAGCGCGGGCCAAATCGGCAAATGTCCAATCGTGACTGCCGCGAAGCCGATATACGCGCCGACCATGTAAACGTCGCCGTGCGCAAAGTTTATCAACTTTATGATTCCGTAAATCATCGTGTAGCCTAGAGCAATCAGCGCGTAAATACTGCCCAGACTCACGCCGTTTATCAACTGCTGAACAAGTTGATGCACAAAGTCCATAAAAAAACCTCCTTGAAAATTTTCAAGAAGGATTTTAACGTTTTATGGCGATATTGTCACGTATTATTTTTAGCCTTCGGGAGCAATTTTGGTACGGAGCGAGCGAACGCCGTCTTTGGTCTCGATAACGACGATACCTTTAATCGGGTTGTGCGTCGCGGCGTCCATAGTAATTTTGCCCGTGCCAACTTGCAAATCTTTTATCGTCTCAATGCTGTCGCGAATCTTTTTGGAGTCTTCGCCGCCGCGTTCAATAGCATTAATCAACATTTTACCCGCGTCGTAGCCCAATGCCGCGAAAACATTCGGGTCAGTCTTGTATTCGCCTTTGTAAGCGTTGATAAAGCCTTGAACTTCCTCGTCGCCTTCAAAATAGTGCGTGCAGAAATAAGTATTGTTGAGGGCGTCTTTGCCGGCAATGTCGATAACTTTGCTATCGTCCCAACCGTCAGTGCCCAGAATGGCGGAAGTTATACCGAGTTCGCGAGCCTGTTTGACGATTTTGCCGACTTCTTCATAGTAAGCGGGAACGAAGATAACATCAGCGTTTGCAGTTTGAATTTTAGTCAGCGCGGCTTTGAAGTCCTGGTCTTTAGCGAGGAACGCCTCTTCCATTACGACTTTGCCACCGTCAGCCTCGAATTTTTCCTTAAAGATTTTGCCGAGACTCTTTGAATAGTCGGAGCTGGAATCAAGATAGAGGACTGCAGTTTTAGCCATTAAATCTTTTGCGGCGAATTGCGCCATAACCTCGCTTTGTTGCGGGTCGATAAAGCAAGCGCGGAAGATATACGGCTTAACTTGCCCGTTCTCAACGGTGACATCGGGATTAGTCGCGGCAGGTCCGATAACCGGAATCATATTATCCGTTGCAACTTGAGATTCGGCGATAACGTTAGCTGTGACAGCCGGACCAACGAGCGCGATAACTTTATCGTCGGAAATTAATTTAGTTGCCGCGTTAACGGATTCAGCCGCTTCAGATTTGGCATCAGCCTCGACGATTTTAATTTTCTTGCCGTTGACGCCGCCCGCGTCGTTGACTTCCTTAATCGCCAGCTTGAGTCCGTTGTTGGCATTTGCACCGTATTGGGCGTGGTTGCCAGTCAGCTCGAAATTCGCGCCGATAACAATTTCATCGCCCGCCGCCGCTTTTTTTTCGCCGCCGCCGGAGCTAGCTTGCTCGCCGCCGCCGCAACCGGTGAACAATGCGCTCGCCAAAATCCCGCAAGCAATCATCGACGCCAATTTAAATTTCTTCTTAGCAAAAAACAATTCTACTCAACCTCCAAATTAGTGATTAGCTGTTAGTGGTTAGTGGCTAGAAAAAATTCTAATAGCTAACCACTAATTACTAACAACTATCGTGCGGCAAGTATATTTTAAAGCCGTCAAAACGTCAAGATTATTTAAGCAAAAAAAGCCTTCAATCTCGCGCTGAAGCGTTTAATGCCTAATATTATGTAAGTTTGCACGGTAAATTAAAGCTTAATTAAAATTATCGTCGAAGTCAGCCGCGAATGCCATAACAAAAATTTTTTCTGCGCCAAGCGATTTCAAAACTTTAGCGCACTCTCTGCAGGTCGTGCCAGTCGTAAAAATGTCGTCGACGATTAAAATATTTTTCCCGCGCAGATTAATTTTTTCCGTCGGCGCGAATATACCGCTTAAAATTTTTTCACGCTCCGCCTTTCCTAGTTTGTAAAGTCTTGGCGTCGGTTGCGTCCGTATCAAAAAATTTCTCAGCGGTAAATTTTTTTTAGCCAGCCAATCGCCAAAAATTTTTTCCGTCTGATTGAAGCCGCGCTCTTTAAATCGTCCTTGATGAAGCGGCACTGGTACGGCAAAATCAACGCCGCTTAACAGTTGTGAAATTTCTTTACGCTCGGAAATGTCGTCGAGGATTTTTTTCAGCGGCGGCAGGACGTTCAAATTATTATCGAACTTTAGCTTACGAAGTAAATCTCGTGAACCGTCCCGATATTTCGTCACACGCAAAATTTTATCCAGCGGCACAAGTTTTCTATCATAAAAATCTACACGCAAAATTTTTTTCTCGCACGCCGCGCAGAGTTGATAGCGTTCGTCAACCATTTCGCGACAATTCGGACAACGCGGCGGGAACAAAAAATATTTCAACGCCTCCCACAGTTCACGAAAAAAATTCATAAGCTCACCTCCCAAAAAATTTTTCGCCGCATAAACAAAAAATCCCGCTCCTATTCGGAACGGAACTTAAAATATTTCTCCTGCCTCACAAATTATTAATAAATGACTTAACCCACTTGATTAATTCTTCTTCGTAATAATCGCTTAAATCTGCGCCACACTCTTCAGCAATTTTTTTAATTTTTTCTTTTGCCTTATTGCGATTTAGCGTCAAGGTAACGACATTTATTGATGATATTCCAGTTTCAAAAATGCCTTTGTCATCGCGATTAAGCCTAGAATAAGCGGCGGCAAGCTCTCCTTCGCATTTAAAATAAATGGCAACGGCGCGACTAGTCTTGTTGTTATCATCATTTACCATTTGGTGCGACTTGTTCAACGTTGAAAAGACGTTGCGCTTGAGAAATCAAGCGAACTGATAATCCGAAGAGTGGA
>CAMJKR010000243.1 GCA_946406415.1 uncultured Selenomonadales bacterium
TGTCTGCACCTGTAGCCTTAATCTTTCAATTTCTTTGTCTTTGTCTTTTAGCCATTTTTCAAGAAAAGCTATTGTCTATTTAATATCGGGTTCGTCTACAATTCCTTCGCGGTACATATCGATAAGACTCAAAACAGATTCATAGTCGCCGGATTCTATAGCCGTCTTAAAACACCTAAACGCTCGGCGATACAATTTTTTGGCTCGTTCCGATTGCTCTTTTTCATCATATATACGCCCAAGCTCTACCATAGAATCAGCGTTGCCAAATTCTGCCGATTTAACGAGTGGATTAAAACCAGAGGAATAATCATCGTCTAAACCAAGACCGCGTCGAATGTCGGATACCCACATATGGTCTTCAACTTGTAAAATTTTTCCAAATTTGAGACCTTCCCTCATATCTTCGGACAACTGATACAAGTCTTGTTTTTCCCGATAAAATCTAAAGTGAGCGGCTCTTGCAAACCATTGCGCCGCTTTTTTCATGTCTTTGTCAACCCCATAGCCATTGCGATATAAATCCCCAAGTTCTTCCATTGCGGAACTGTGAAAAAGTTTGGCGGCTTCACTGAAATATTCAAAGGCTTTTTTGTAATCGGGAGTTTCGCCTATATCGCACTCATAAATTATTTCAGTTCCCAGCGAATAAAGCTTTCCCGCCTTATCTCCGTCATATCCCAAAATTTTTTCGCTCAAAGTTCTGTAGTCACTATAAATTTCGGCGATTATCTTTTCGGCAGGTTCAAAACCGCAATCGGCAGCCAATGTGAAACAAGTCATCGCCGTTCTTAACGTCATTGTTGAATCTATTGAGATATTTTTACCGGATAAATAAAAGCGTCCAAGAAGATAAGTTGCAGGAACGCTACCGAGTAACGCCGCTTGTTTACAATAATCGAAAGCGAGTTCATAGTTTTTTTCGTCAAGTGCGGTTTTATATAAATCGTTTAGTTTTTGTATTTCCGCTTGTTTGTCCATAAAGTCTCCTCCTGTCAGAAAATATTGAGTGCGCCGAATATCTTGTTATAATGTTCAACGCCGTAGATTTTTTTCGTAGTCGCTAACTTTTCGTTCGTATTCAATAGCTTTTTGATTGTCCGGCTCAATCTCATAACCGTCACGATATAATTTGGCAAGTTCTTTGAAGGCGGGAGAGTATCCACGTTCACCCGCCAGTTGCAGATACGCGATAGCCTTGTTGTAATCAACGCCGATGAAGTAACAGTACAGATACATAATGCCAAGCATGTAAGTAGCTTCGGCGTGCTCAAAGTCATAAAGTTTCTTGAAGGCGTCGAAAGCCTCCACGTAATCTCCGGCGATATACATATCCCAAGCGTAGGAATACAACATTTGAAGTTCTTCCGACGTGTACATAAAATTTTCTCCTATGTCAGTCGGCTTGCAACTTTTCGCGCCATTCGGCGGCTTTAGCTTCATCGCGGGGAACTCCTTCGCCTAACTCATAAATCCAAACTAATTTTTTTGCGGCTTCGAGATTGTAAGGATAATTGAATCGGGCGCGGCTTTCTGCAAGCTTTTCATAAACCTGCACAGCTTCGGCGAACTTGCCTTGCATAAAGTACGTATCAGCGACTTTATACATAGCTTCCGGTACAGAAGGAGCAGATTCTCGTTCATCCATTCGCTCAAGAACCGCCGCTCTCTTGTACCACGTCAACCCCTCTTCAAAATTTTTGTGAACATGTTCGAGAATTTTGGCGAGATAAAACTTTACAACACTGTTAAACCTGTACACACCAAAAAATTTTTCTCGTGAACGAATGAGTTTGCGGAACATACCATATGCCTTTCGTAAGTCTTTAGGACATCCCAACCCACGATACGTCATAAGCGTGAGCTTTATCGCCGCCATATTGTAGCCACACGCCGCCGCTCGCTCATAATATTCAAAAGCTCGTTTGTAATCTTGCTCAACGCCGTTTTCTCCGATGTAGTAGATGTCGCCGATTATTGAGGTCGCTTCAAAATCTCCAGCGTTGGAAGCTTTCTCATACCAAACTAACGCAGTCCTATAGTCGTTTTCTTTAACGAAACTCTCAGCCATTTTCACCATTGCTTCGGGTGAAATTTCTGCCGCTTGTTCCATCCAAGTTCTTTCGCCGGTAATTTGCGATATTTCTAATCGCGCCGCCGCTACGTCTTTATCATTAAGTTTAGCAAGCCATTCTTCGGCTTTTGCAAGATTTTTTTCGGTACCGCGCCCTACCGCGTAATTGATTGCCGTCTGTTTAATTGAGTCCTTCTTGTTCAAACTCGACGGCAAAAGTTCGGCAGAGCGTTTATACCACTTAAATTTTTCGATGGGGTCGTCCGAAGTAAATGCCACAACTCTCATTGCCGCTGGGTCACCCGCCGTTGCTCCTCGCCTATACCATTCGTCCGACTCCGCCTCGTCTTTGGTTACTCCGATTCCATCGTAAAGCCTGCGTCCCAATTCGGTCATCGCCTCAGCAATGCCAGCCTCAGCCGCCATTCGATAATATTTATAAGCTTTAGCCTTGAGTTCAGGATTGTCTTTCTCTTCAGCGTTCAAATTCTTGAGAAAATCTTCCATAGTCATCACGTCGCCGACTTTGTCTTCGCGGGCACTTCTCGATTTTTCATCGTAATATTTCGCCAACTCCAACATTGCGACTGCATTTCCCAATTCAGCTTCCTGAATCAATTTTTTCTCGTTCATGGTTGACTCCTTTCAATTATTAGCCAAAAGTTTACGAATACGACTTGCGATTCTGCGACGTTCTATCGCTTGCAAAGTTTGAATTGTACATTCATTATGTCGGCGCGTGCCCAACGACATAATCCGTTGCAAAATCCGATAGTCTCGAAGATAAATTTCATTGTACTCGGAATTTATCGCGTTCAGGACAAAATTTAGATTTTCGGCATCTTGTTCGCTCAAGTCAACAACAGCTTCCATTGCCTCAACGTCGCCTGTAAGCTGGACAATTTCTTTATACAAAGTGACTGCCTCGTTGAAATCTCCGTTTTCGCGAAGTCGGGTAGCATATTCTTTCATTGCGAAGAAATTTTTCTTCGACACCGCTTTTGCCAGCCAATCATCTGCCGCAGAAGTGTTTCCTTCGTCTCGATAGAGTGTTGCCAGCTTGAACATGCAATCGCTGTCGCCAGCCTCTGCCCATTGAATCAGTTGTTCTTTCATGTTATCAGCCTCCAGATTATTCCCGAAACGAGTTACTGTTAAATTTTTAATCGCTCTGCCAGATTGTGTTGCTCAACAAGTCTACACATGAGATATGACCGTTTGGAAAGAAAGAACCGGTGTCCATCATTAAAATTTTACCGCCGCGTCGCCACTGGGGCTTACACTCCGTAGTAGTTATTGCGGTGAATTCGTCGGCAAAACACGAACTGTTTATCCGCTGTTCATCGCAGTAATCGACCATTTCTTCTACAATCTGTGACAATGGTTTACCGCTATTTTCGGGGCGGCTCTGCAAGTCTGCCAGAACTTCTTGAATTTCCGCGTCAGACTTTAACATCATCAACGGCGTGTGACCTGCCACAATTATCGCGTCGCCGTCGTACAGTGCCCAGAATTTTTCACGAATCCAGAGAAGATCTACAGGCTTTTGCTCGTCAAGCGGGAAGTCCGAATCAACGCCCGCGTGACAGAAAAAATATTTCTTCCCTTTGATTTCCATTTCAAACGACAGTGGTAATGACTTCAGAAACTTTAGCAATACGTCTTCAAAATTCGGTTCTTTCATTTTTTGTAGTGCTATTTCTCTCAAGGTTCCCATTGCATTTGTTGTGACATATCCGGCGACAATATCCGTTATCAACATATCCTCATGGTTGCCGCACAACGCGATGACGTTCGGTTTTTGTGACTCGCGCATAATCCATTTCAGGACTTTGACGTTATCTTTGCCTCTATCAACATAATCGCCCAAAAAAATTAAAAAGTCTCTGTCTGTAACGTTCAACTTCTTATACAAGGACATCAGGCGATTAAATTCGCCATGTGAGTCGCCTATAACTAAAATCCGTTCGTAAGCATCAAAATTTTTAATCATGTTTTATACCTCCGTTTTTTTGCGGCTATTCGATATGTAATTTTCAAGGAACCGTTCGCTATCTCCTTATTTTTTAACTAAATTATAGCGGGCATGAAAAAAAAAATCAATTGCAAAAAATATCACGACCACGTAATTTGATATGGGTGAGATAAA
>CAMJKR010000244.1 GCA_946406415.1 uncultured Selenomonadales bacterium
ATTGAAACGTTTTTGCCGTAGTTTTCGATTGAATTTGCGCCACCGCCGGCATTTATCGATACATTTTCCGCTGAATTGCTTATCGTATCTTTGCCGTCGCCGCCCAAAATTGTTTCTTGCGCTAAAGTATTACTAAAATATTCGCCGCCGCTACTTAAACTAATTGCAACTTTGTAATTTGTGCCGTTAATGTTGACGGACTGACCTGCATCGAGCAAATTTATTTTATTTTTGCCGACTGTGACGACTATATCTTTAGTAGTTCTCAAAATAGAATAGTCGCCGCCCGAAATACTAAGCGTTGATGTTTCGTTAAAGCCTTCGATAGTGTCATTGCCGTCGCCGCTAGCATAATTAAACAAAACATTCGCGCCGAAATTAGAAATTGAATCATCGCCTGTACCACCGTCGATTGTAACGTTGTCGCCGCTACTAATGATTGAATCTTTCCCGGCTTTGCCACTGATTTTGACGTTAGAGCCGCCTTTTACATTGGAATTACCGTTAAAAATGTAGTCATTACTCGCGCCTGCGTCGATTGTAACGTTATCGGCGGTGTTTTCAACAGAGTCGCTGCCTGCGCCGCCGTCGATTGTGACGTTTTCTCCGCTGTTATCAATGGAATCATTACCTGCCCCGCCATAAATCGCGACTACGGAAGCATTATTTTCTACATAATCGTTACCATCGCCGCCCTCGATTGTAGTATTGTCTGACGTGATAGTTACCGTTACATATCCGGCGTCGTCATCCCATTCAGTTATTGTACGAGATAGATTATAAATGGAATCGTTGCCGCCGAGCCCCTGAACTGTGACGTATTTGCCGCCGCTGTTGTAAATATAATCCAATTTATCGGTGCCGCTTACCAATGTATTGGATTCGTAGTTATAAATTTCCGGCATAATGCCATCTCCTTTCTAAAAGTTATAAAACATTTCTTAATTTGCATTATAAATTACGACAATAAATCCTGCAACTACAATTTTATAAAATTAGATTAAAAAATCCCGCCTTTCGACGGGATTTTAGCTGTTAGAAATTTTTTTAGTACTAAACGAGATTAACTTTTTGGCGAATAATGGCTGATATGGTTGCCGGAACTGTTAACAAGTTCGATATATTTATCTGCGCCGCCTGTAACGACAATTTGTCCGTCGCCAACCTCGAACGTGACGTTGCCTTTACGTGCGCTGTAATCGCCGACTTTGCCGCTAAGCACCATGATTTTATCAATCTCGGTGAAGTCCGCGATAACGTCTTTGCCCTCGCCGTTGAAAACGAAAGTATCTGCGCCGTCGCCGCCGAAAAGCGTATCATCGCCCGCGCCGCCCCAGAGTGAATCAGCACCCTTGCCGCCGTAAAGCATATCATTACCTGCGCCACCAATGAGCGTATCTTTACCGCCGTTGCCTTCAAGAGTATCTTTACCCGCGCCGCCGTCAATCAAATCGTCTTGGGAGCTACCGGTAATTTTATTTGCCTCTTTATTGCCCGTGATATTTATGGCGTGAGTGACTTCGGAGGCGTCAATCGTGCGCAATTCTTCGGCATAATCGGCAGTATCGAAGCTGTCTTTCCTGTAATCCGCCAAAATTTTAACGGAGGTATTGTTCTTGTTAAATTCCAAAGTTTGCGGGAAAGTGTATTCGGTACTCGTGCTGTCCACGTAAGTTATAATTTTGCCCTTGCCGTTCTTTACGGTGATTTTTTCGTTGCCGACGGTGAAAATTACGTCTTTGTTTTTAGTCGCCGCTTTTGGCGTGCCCGACGCGAATTGAATTTTATCTTCCTCTTCGTAATCGGTGATTGTGTCGTTGCCGTCACCCTTACTCCAAACGAAAATATCTGAACCGGCTCCGCCCGTCAAAGTGTCCTTACCTTTGCCGCCAACGAGTGAATCATTGCCCGCGCCGCCGTTCAAACTGTCATTTCCTTTGCCACCGCTGATTGTATCTGCGCCCGCGTCGCCGGTGATTTTATCGTCTTGACCGCTACCGACAATTTTATTGGCGAGCTTGTTGCCGATAATTTCAACGTCGTGGACAACGGCTGAGGCGTCGACCGTTTGGAGCAAATTGCCGTAATTGGCGAAGTCAAAGCTATCTTTCACAAAACCGCTTAAAATTGTCGCCGACGTGGCTTTGTTGTTAATTTTCAAGGTTGCGGGATAAGTATATTCGACGCTATCGGCGGAAATGTAAGTTACGGTTTTGCCTTTGGCGTTTTTGACGGTAATTTTCCCTTTGCCGACTGTTAAGACGACATCATTGCCACTGGTCGCGGTTTTGCTGACTTTACCCGACGTAATTTTAATTATATCCGATTCGGTGTAGTTTGTAATGACGTCATTGCCGTCGCCGTTAGCGTAGAAGAAAACATTGCTCTTGCCGTTACTGGTTATGGAATCATTGCCCTTGCCGCCCGTGACTGTAACATTAGAGCCGAGAATTTTAACCTCATCGTTGCCCGCGCCGCCATTGACAGAAATATTTTCGCCGCGAGCCGTGATTGTGTCGGCATTTGTACCGCCGCTTATGGTTGCCTTGCTGTAGTCGGAGGCGAAATCGAATTCATAACCGCCACTTACGGTAACTTTTTTATTTAGCGCAGAATTTTTTAGCGTGATGACGTTTTCGCTAACGGAGAGACCATTTTTTGATTTAACGCCGGTAATTGTCGCGGCAGTTTCATTCGACGCCTTAGAATAATTGATAACGTTATCTTCGAGAGTGTAACCGGCGGTCGTCGAGTATTTATACGTGGCAACTTTTTTGCTGAGGCTCAAATTTTCTGTCGTCTTAGATTTTGTAACTTTTTTGTCGAGCGCAAGGGTGTAGCCGTCGCTAATTGTAACTGTTTTCTTGTTGAGCGCGGATTCGGACACCGTGACAGTCGAACCCTTAATCGCAAGCCCGCTACTTGATTTGACGCCCTTAACTGTCAACAAAGTTTTGCTATTGCCGGCAGTGTAGGAAATGGATTTTTTATCGCTTGCCAGAGTATAGCCCGCCGAAGTTGTCTGGTTGTAAGTGGCGATTGAATTTTTATAACTCCACGCCTTTGAAGTTAACGGTTTATTTATGCCGCTATCGAGTTTAAAAGTATAACCGTCGCTGATTGTAACATCTTTTGCATTCAGAGAGGCTTTCGATACCGTAACAACTTTACCGTTAAGCGACAAACTGTTAGCAGATTTTACGCCCGTAACTGTAAGTAAAGTTTTCGTGTCTTGAGCATTATAGGAAATGGATTTTTTGTTGCTAGAGAGAGAATAGCCCGCCGAAGTCGTTTGGTTATAAGTTGCGGCTGAATTTTTGTAGCTCCACGCCTTTGAAGTTGACGGTTTATTTACGTCACTGCCAAGTTTAAGGATATAACCGTCGCTAACTGTGACGTCGGTCGCGTTGAGAGCCGAATCCGCAACTGTGATTGTCGTGCCGCTTACTTTAAGCCCGTCAGCAGATTTAACGCCCGCAACTGTTGCCAAAGTTTTATCGGCGGCTTTGGAATAAGTTATGACGTTATCGGCGAGTTTGTAACCTTCTGCAGTAGTCTGCTTATAAGTTGCGGTTGCGTTCTTGCTGTCGAAGTTCCAAGCTTTTGTGGTTGAAGTTTTCGCAACATCAGAGCCGAGCTTAAGCGTATAGTCGTCGCTAATTGTAACCTTTGATTTATTTAGCGCGGAATTTGCAATGGTAACTGTTTTGCCCTTCAACGTAAGCCCAGCGGTAGATTTAACGCCTTTAACCGTAACCAAAGTATCAGCGTAGGTTTCGTACTTGTAAACTATTGATTTGCCGTCGCAGTAATAACCTTCTGTATTCGATTCGGTTTTGTAAGTTGCAGTTGAATTTTTAATTGACCAGCCGCTAGCTTTAATTTTAGCTTTGGGAACATCATTGGCGAGCTTTAAAGTATAGCCGTCGCTGATTGTAACTTCGTTGTAGCTGTTAAGGGCGTCCAAAGAGAGCGTAACAACTTTATCGGATAAAGAAATGCCGTCGAGAGAATTAACGCCCGTAATCTTGATTAAAGTTTCGTTCGGCGTGCCGTAAGTTGCCGTGTAGTCATCAAGCGTCCACTTGTAATTATAGATTTCCGTCCCGTTAATTTCGAGATTATCAAAACCAGCCGAGCCGAGCAAAGTAATTTTGTTGTTGCCGACCGTGATAATAACATCGTCGCCGCTTGTTTCTCTG
>CAMJKR010000245.1 GCA_946406415.1 uncultured Selenomonadales bacterium
TGTTGCTGATAAAGTTGTCGCGCCGGCTCCAAAACCGCCTGTTGCTGATAAAGTTATCGCGCCAACTCCAAAGCCGCCTGTTGCTGATAAAGTCGACGAGCAGATAATAAATAAATTCAAACGTTATTTTACTGCTAGAATAAATATTAAGTTAATGTCAGTAGAAGGCGATTTTCAGATTCTTTCCGTGTCCGATAACAGAGCAATTATAAAGAAGCCCAACTGGTACCAGAAAAGTGGCGTTGGTTATCAGATTAATTCTTACTCTGGTAAGTTGGAAATCACCGCAAAAGGCACTGCAGACGGTCGAGTTAATTTACATCTTAGGGGAATAGATATTCGCGACCCGAAAGACAACTCTAAAAGAATTCCTTATTGGATTGATTACACTAAATTGACAATAAACGGAAAAGAGATACTCAACAAGCGCACTCCCACTTGGCATAATAAACCTTATCGTTACCATATGGACGTAAAAGCTAATGAGGAAATAAAAATACAGATTGAATGGCTACCACATAATAATTGAGCGGAAGTACTTGCGGGGTCTTCGGACTCCGCTTTTTGTTGTAGATAAAAAATTTTTTTGTTATAATCCGCACGAAAAATTTTATAAAAATTTGTAGGACGAATCAATAAATTGCTTGGATAAATTTAAGATTAACAGGAGGAAGATTTTATGATGATGACAGGCGCGAGGGCAATCGTCGAATGTCTGCGCGAATGGGGCGTTGATATGATTTTTGGCTATCCAGGCGGAATGATTTTGCCGCTGTACGACGCCCTCGTTGACGAAAAGGAAATCAAACAAATTCTGGTTACGCACGAACAAAACGCGGCACATGCGGCGGACGGCTATGCGCGGGCGACGGGTAAAGTTGGCGTTTGCATAGCGACATCGGGACCAGGCGCAACGAATTTAGTTACGGGAATTGCAACGGCGTTTATGGACTCAATCCCGCTGGTCGCGATAACCGGGCAAGTCGACACCGCACTTTTGGGACGCGACGCCTTTCAAGAAACTGACATACTCGATATAACAATGCCGATAACAAAGCACAACTACAAAGTCATGGAGACGCGACTTTTAATCCCGACGATTCGACAGGCGTTTGAAATTGCATTGGACGGGCGGCGCGGTCCTGTGCTTGTCGACGTGCCAAGAGATTTATTTTTCGCAGAGGTAGATTATCGCCCGCCGGAGGTTAAAGAAGAAATTATCGAGCAACCCGACGCCGATTTTATAATCTGCGCGGCAGAAGCGGCAGAGGAAATTGCCAAAGCTGAACGACCAGTAGCAATCGTCGGCGGCGGAGCAATTTCGGCGGGCGCGTCCAAAGAAATTATCGCGTTCATTGAAAAATTTAATTTACCCGTCGTCAACACGCTAATGGGTATCGGAGCAATTCCGCGCTCTCATCCGCAAAATTTAGGCTTCGCAGGGTTGCACGGCAAGAAGGCGGCTAATCACGCAATCGCGGCGTCGGATTTGGTTATCGCTATTGGCAGTCGATTCGGCGACAGGCAAACGGGCAACATTAGCAAGTACACGCGGGCGAAAAAATTTATCCACATTGACATTGACCCCGCCGAAATTGATAAAAATATACAGGGCAGTCTCGGCTTGGCTGGCGACATGCAAGTTATCTTGAAACTTTTGATGAGACACGAACCTAACAAAAATCGCGCCGATTGGTGGCGGCAGATTGAAAGTTGGCAGGAAGAATACGACTACGATTATCAAGTTAATCGCTTAACAGTTCCTTGGGCGATGAATCAAGTTGCAAAAAAAACTGCAGGGAAAAATTTTGCCTACGCAACAGATGTTGGACAACACCAAATGTGGGCGGCGTTGCATTTGCACGTTGAGGAGCCGCGCACGTGGTTGACTTCGGGCGGTTTGGGAACTATGGGATTCGGATTGCCCGCCGCTATGGGTGCTCAGCTTGCCTACGGAAAAAATCGGCGCGTCATATGTGTTACCGGCGACGGCGGCATTAAAATGACGGGCAACGAATATTACACAATCGCCCGCCTTAAACTGCCTATAATCTCGCTGATTGTCAACAATACAAGTCTTGGCATGATTCGTCAACTGCAGAAAGTTTTTTATAAGGAACGCTACATTGCCTGTGAATTGGATTATCAAATGGATTACGTAGCATATGCACAGAGTTTTGGAATAAAAGCGGAAGCGGTTTCCACGCAGGAAGATTTTGCCCACGCGTTGAATAAAGCCATTGAAGACACCGATAATCCCC
Organism: uncultured Selenomonadales bacterium; assembly: GCA_946406415.1. Taxonomy (GTDB): domain Bacteria; phylum Bacillota; class Negativicutes; order Selenomonadales; family Selenomonadaceae; genus Quinella. The sequence goes on from CAMJKR010000245.1 coordinate 2,262, forward strand.
GCGTCATAGTCTTAAACGTTTGGCGTAGTTTCGTCGAGCCGATGACTAAGGGCGGCGCAAATATCAACGAGTTTGTAGAATTTAAGTGAGGAGTTAGAAATGAAAAAATTTTTAAGCGTGCTAATGTTTGCGCTGATGTTGACTACGACGGCGCGAGCGGCAGAATTTGAAATGGTCGAATACTCCGCGCAGGTTAAATTGCAATGGTTAGCGGCGGCAGGCATCCCGGAGGCGCAGAAATTTTTAAAGCTGATTGAACGTCCCGTTTTCTTCCACGCGGATAATCTTAACGACTTCGAGCGGCTTGAAAAGACGAACGCGCTTTATCAAGAATTGAATTTCGCAGCCGCAATGGAATTTGTTCGCGGAAAAAATTATAACAATGTCTTCGATTTAGCGTGCAGTTTGTCGCCGCGAGCTATGATTTTGGGCGATGAGGGGCGTCGCGTCGTTGTCGGCGAATTGCAAACCGTTTGTCTTATCGGCGACTGGTGCCTTGAAGAATTCGGTAGCAAGAAGGCAATAAGAAATGTCGAGTACGATTCGTTTTGGCTCCAAGACCGAGCCGGCATGATGGCGAGTGCTGACAAGTTTAAAGGCGAAATCTGCATTATCGAACAGGGCGTAATGATTTACCTTGCCGACGACGTTCGCGCCCAAATGTACGATAATATTCGCGACGTTCTCAAAAAGCACGGCGGCTGTATGATAACTTCCGACTTCTGCCAGAAAAAATATTTCACGGACGTTGCGGCGGCTCTTTACGGCGAGGGAAATGCTCCAACGCTTTACGCCGAAACCAAAGCTATGTACGAGAAAGTTTTTGGCGATAAAATTTCCGACGAATCTTTACAGGACGAGCAGGAAGCTATGGAATTCTTGAAAGCGCATGGACTTCGTGCCGTGAAATATCCGCTCTTCACAGGGACGCCTAAGCTTTACATTGAAAACAGATTGACGCCCGCGCAGATTGAAAAAATTAACGAACTTTCAACGAAAAATTATCTGTGGGTTATCACCGCAATTTAAAGAAATTTTAATCCCTCCGAGTTCGGGGGGAATTTTTTTGCCCACTTCAAGAAAAATATTTTTTTATGATTGACGTTGAAACATTCTAAAAGTATAATCTAAGTGGTTTTACAAAAATTTTTTTATGGGTTTAATTAGGAGGGTGTGGTTTTTTATGGCAAAAGACATCCGAATTAGCAGCCCGCTAAACGGTAAATTGGTTCCGCTGAACTCAATCAACGACCCCGTTTTTGCGAGCGGCGCAATGGGACGCGGCGTAGCCGTCCAGGAACCAAAGGGACAAGTTTTTTCTCCGTTTGACGGCGAGATAACTGTTTTCTTCCCGACGGGACACGCTATCGGTCTCAAATCGGATGACGGTATCGAATTGCTGATTCACGTCGGCATGGATACTGTCAAAATGAACGGCGAGGGCTTTACGCCGAAAGCAGAGGCGGGCGACAAGATTAAACGCGGTCAGCTCCTGCTTGAATTTAGCCCGGAAGCCATTAAGAAAGCCGGTTACGAGACGACGACACCGGTTGTTGTCACGAACCACGCGGACTTTGGCGACATTACTGTTGAGCTTGACGGTCAAGAAGTCACTGCTAAAGCACCGGCTGAAGAGGCTAACGCGGCTCCCGTTGAAAAGGACGCGGACGACTCTCAATACGACGGCTTGCCCGACGAAGAGCGCGTTGCAAAACTCATCATGAAATACGTCGGCGGTCCCGATAACGTCCGCACGGCTGAACACTGCGCAACACGTCTCCGCTTGATTGTCAATGACAAGTCGAAGATTCAAGAGAAAAAAGTTGAGAATATCGACGGCGTCAAAGGTCAATTCTTCGCGGCTCAGCAGTATCAGATTATCTGCGGCACGGGCTTTGTCGACAAAGTCACCGAAGAATTCATCAAGCTCAAAC
>CAMJKR010000246.1 GCA_946406415.1 uncultured Selenomonadales bacterium
GGCACATATCTTGACGCAAAAGATTTCGGATATTGTTTTACTGACAGTGCTGACGTTCATTTTCCTGACGGCAGTCTTTTTCAACCCGATTTTAGCATCGTATTAAAAGAAAACGAGCAAATTATCAGTTGGGGCGGAGATATTTACGGAGTTCCTGATATGGTTGTTGAAATTTTGTCCAAGTCTACCAAGAAAAAAGACCTCACGATAAAGAAAGACACTTACGAACGCAACGGCGTGCGCGAATATTGGATTATTGACCCGTGGATTAAAAGCGTTAGCGTTTATATTCTTCGCGACGGCAAATATTATCTCGACGATGAGTATATTTTGTTCGACGATAAGGAATTGAAGTCACTGACTGACGCCGAAAAAGCCGACGTTAAGCACGAAGTACCGGTGCAAACTCTCGACGGCTTAAAAATCCCGCTGAATTATATTTTCAAGTGGGGTTACAAATGATATTTATGATTTTAGTTTGGAGGCGGTTTAATGGCTAATATCACTAACACAACGCACGAAACTCTTATTACAGGCACGAGTTCGGCTGATTTTATATTAAATCATTGCGTCAAAGTCACAATTAGCACTGGAAATGGAAATGATATTGTTAATAATCTTTTTAATTCCGATTATAATTATTATGCAAATGATGATCTTCTTTATTGGAGTGCAGAATGCGTTTCAATCAATACAGGAGCAGGAAATGATTCTGTTTATAATAATAGTGGACAATATTGCACAATAAATACTGGAACAGGAAACGATTATGTTGATAATGATAATGGAGACGATAGCACAATAAATACTGGAGCAGGAAATGATTCTGTTATTAGTTACTGGAGCGAAGATTGCATAATAAACACAGGCGCAGGAAATGATTCTGTTTGTAATTATCAATCTGCTTCTTGTTGTACAATAAACACCGGCACAGAAAATGATTTAATCAGTTTTGACACTTCATCATGGGGTAATATAATTATTTACAGTTCAGGCGACGGAAACGATGTTATTTATGGCTTTAACAATAATCGGATCACGCTTTCAATCAGCGGCAGTTCGTATTCAACAGAAAAAAGTGGCGATGATATTATCGTAACTGTCGATGACGGTAAAATTACGTTGGTCGGCGCGGCTTCTTTGTCGAAAGTCAACATTGAATTTGACGAAACAACGCCTATAGAAACAAATTCCTGGAACTTGAGCGGCACAACGGCGACTTATGGCGATTTAATTACGATTAAGGGCGTCAAATCACTCGGCGGGATTAATTTAAGCGGCACGACTGTTACAATTTCAAAAGCCTCGCTCGGCACAAGCAAAGTTACCATTTCCGATGGCTACACGCTCGCCCTTGCCGATGATGTTGATAACGCGACAACTAAAACCGCGTGGAGCATTAGCGGCACGACCGCCACTTACAAACAGACCACGACCGCCGGCTACTCAATCGCCGATAACGTCATAACTTACAATAAAAAATCTACAAAGACTTTAGCAACGGTTACAGGCGTTAAGTCGACAAAAGGACTTTCAGTCAGCGGCAATGTCGTCACAGTTGCTAAAGCCTCGCTCAACGCTAAAAAAGTTACAATTTCCGACGGCTACACGCTAGCCCTTTCCGACGACGTTGACGAGCCGACAACTAAAAAAGCCGCCTGGTCTCTTAAAAGCTCGACGGCAACTTATAAAAGTTCCGGTAAGACGGCGGGCTATACCCTCGCAAGCAACAGCAAGTCAATCACCTACTCCAAAGCTACGACCGCCTCAACTTTGGCGACGGTTAAGGGCGTCAAGTCGACTGGCGGGCTTAAAGTTAGCGGCGAAAAAATTACGTTGAAAAAATCCGCGCTAAATAGTAAAGTTACAATCAGCGGCGATTATGAATTTGATTTTGCGTCGGATTACAGCAAAGCTACGATAACCGGCAGTAAAAATTCCGATTTAATTACGGTTCGCGGCAAAAAAATTTCCGTCAACGGCGGCGCGGGCGACGATACGATTAAAATTCTCGGTTCAGGAACTGTGACTGGTGGCGACGGCGCAGATACTTTTTACTTAAAATCTAGCGTCGCAAATGTCATAACGGATTACGCGGAAGAGGATAAAATTTCGCTGGCATCGGGCAATGCAAACGTTTCAATTAGTGGCGACGACGTTATTTTTAACGAAAAAATTACAATAAATGGCGGCGCGGATAAAAAAATTACGTACATTGACGCAGGCGGCGAAAATATTTACTCGAAAAGTGCAGATGATTATAAAATTGACGGCAAAACCGTTACGATTTTAGATAATTATACCAAAGAAAGTTTCGACATAACGAATGAAAATTCAATTCAGACGATAGACGCCTCCGCCGCGCAACTCGGACTTACAATTACCGGCAACAAGTTAAAAAATAAAATAATCGGCTCTTCGGAAGATGATATAATTTACGGTATGGACGCGGCAGATACAATTTTAGGCGAAGAGGGCAACGATAAACTTTACGGCGGCAAGGGAAATGATAAAATATATGGCGGCAATGGCGATGACTCGCTTTGGGGCGACGCCGGAACAGATACGCTTATCGGCGGCGACGGAGCGGACACTTTTGTTTATAAAAATGGCGACAACAAGATAATTATCGATGATTTTGATGACACGTTGGATAAAATTCGCGTAATGTCGGGCGATGTGAACAATCCGTATACAGCCGGCGGCGACGTAATTTTTGAGGTCGGTAGCGGGCAAATTGTAATTAAAAATGGCTCGGATAAATTTATTCCGATATATTATGGCAAAGGAAATAACAATATTGTGCAAAGATACAGAGAAAATTAATAAAAAATAGGAGGATTGATTTATGTTTAGGAAAATTTTAATGATAATCTGCGCGGCATTATTAATTACGGGTTGTGGCGGCGATAATTCTGCGGATAAAGGCGCGGAAAATAAAAAAGACGCCAATAAACTCGTGATTTACACGTCGATGAAAGAATCGCTTATCGGCGGCATTGTCGAGGGCTTTAAAGCTCAAAATCCCGGCATTGAAGTCGATTGGCAATCGGCGGGCGCGGGCAAAATTATGGCAAAATTGGAAGCAGAACGCCAAAGCGGGCATTTAATGGCGGATATAATCTGGACAAGCGAAGTCCCCGACTTTTACCAGATGAAAAACGAGGGCATTCTGGAAAAATATCAGCCGGCGGGTTTTAATGAGCTATTAAATCCGTTTGACGACTACGACGGCTCGTTTACGGCGGCGCGCTTGGGCACGTTGGGTATAGTAATTAATACAGACAAGGTTACGACACCGCCTGAGACTTGGGAAACGGTAGCGACGGACGCGCTTTATAAAGATTCGTTTGGAATTGCCGACCCCGCGTTAAGTGGCACGGCGTTTATGAGCATTGCGCTGTTAGAAAAACAATTTGGCTGGGATTATATCGTAAAATTGCGCAATAATGGCGCGACGAAAAGCAAAGGTTCCGGCAGAGTTATCGACGACACCGCTGACGGCGCGTTAAATGCGTGTTTGGGCGTCGATTACATAACGGCGGGCAAAATCGATAAAGGTGCGCCGCTGAAAATGGTTTATCCGCACGAACTTTTAATGGTTCCGAGTCCCGTTGCGATATTTAAGGACGCCGACCACAAAGATAACGCGAAAAAATTTGTCGATTACTTGATGACGCAAGAGGCGCAACAAAAAGTAGCTGAGGCGGGCACAGTTCCCGTCCGCCGCGATGTAAAAATGCCCGAACGCTACAATTTGCCCGCCCCTGAAGACGCTTTAAACAACGGAATTAAAATAAATTACTCCGAAGTTCTCGAAAACAAAGACGAGATAGTAAAAAAATTCTCTAATCTGTTCAAATAATTAACTTAGCGCAAAAAAAGACCGTCGGGAAAAATCTCGACGGTTTTTAATTTACAAAAATATTTTAAGTCAATAAGTCGCGAATTTCGGAATCGGTTTTATTCCAAATTTCAGCGGCAATGGCAGGGAAAGCGTCTTGACGCCCAATCATTTGCTTAGCGAGATAAGATTCGTATTGGCGATTAGTTGTTGATTTTTCGTGGACATCAGAAGAAATTTCGGGCGGAACATTGTTAATTTGGTAGCCAATTTGTTCGGATTTATATTTGCTAAAGATAAAATTATTTTTTCG
>CAMJKR010000247.1 GCA_946406415.1 uncultured Selenomonadales bacterium
GGTGCATACCGCCCGTACAACCGATTGCAATAACGAGTTGACTTTTGCCCTCGCGAACATATTGCGGAACGAGAAAATCAATAAACGAGTCGAGCCGCTTAATATATTCCTGCGTAACGGTTTTATCCATAATGTAAGCGGCAACTTCGGGAACGCTACCGCTTTTATGTCGGAGTTCTTGCACGTAAAAAGGATTCGGCAAAAATCGAACGTCAAGCACCATGTCGGCATCAAGCGGCATACCGAACTTAAATCCGAACGATAAAATTGAAATGTTCATAATGTCGCCGTCGCCCTTGCCAAAGAGCAAATGAATTTTTTCGCGCAATTCAGCCCGCGACAAGTTAGACGTGTCGATAATGTAAGTTGCCTTCGAGCGTACGCCTTCCAACCTTTTGCGTTCCTTGAACACGCCGTCAGAAATTCTAGTTGCAGGTGCCATAGGATGACGGCGGCGCGTTTCTTTATAGCGGCGGATAATCACATCGTCGGCGGCGTCCATAAACAGCATTTCATAATCTTGATTGTCTTTGTCCATGTCATCGAGGACTTGAACTAAGTCATCAAAAAATTCGCGGCTGCGCGTGTCGACGACGAAAACCATTTTATTGAAATGCCCCGTTGCGTGCGTGCAAAGTTCGACAAATTTCGGAATAAAGACGGGCGGCAGATTGTCCACGCAAAAATATCCTAAGTCTTCGAGGTATCTACAAGCTTGAGTTTTGCCGCTACCGCTCATGCCCGTCACGATAATTATCCGCGACTTATCTGCGAATTCTTTAGTTTCTTCCATAAAAATCTTTCCTTACAAAACATAATCGTAAACAGCTTTAGCAAATCCGTAGTTTTCGCAAGTGTCAGTTATACGCGGGCAAGCGGTTTTTACAGCGGGGACGGCATTACCCATAGCCACGCCGCAACCGACCGAAGTTATCATCGCCAAATCATTTTCCGAGTCGCCGATTGCTAAAATCTCTTCGTTATCGACGCCGAATTTTTCCGCCAAAATTTTAATCGCGCCAGCTTTACTTACGCCCAATTTCATAAACTCTGTAAAGCGCGCCGCCGAACGAGTAATTTCTACGCGCCCACCGAAAATTTTTTTAGCTTCGTTAAGTTTTAGCAATGCCTCGTCGGGAGTATCAGAGACCGTTAAAAGTTTTGGAACGCCTTTAGTACGTTCGCGCAAGCCTTCCCAGCCGACTTCAACCGCCGTAACTTTTATCATCGTCTCATAAAATTTTACAAGGTCATTGCGCTTTGGAACGTAGAGAATATCATTTGAATAACTTTGCAAATGCCAGCCGCGTTCCTCGAAAAAATTTATCAGCTCCAAAACATTTGCCTCGTCCATGTATTGCGCGTGAATAACTTCGCCCGCCGAAGATTTAATCAAAGCTCCATTGTAAGCGATAATCGGAACGGAAACGCCCAGTTGAGCGGCTATCGGCAACGCGGCACTATGCATTCTGCCCGTCGCGATTACAACCTTAACGCCCGCCGCCGTCATTTTTTGCACGGCTTCAATATTTTTTGCGGGAACAATTCCGCTCCCCACCGGCAAAAGTGTACCGTCAATGTCGGTTACAAACAATTTTATCATAATGCGCACTCCTTATTTATCTAATCACGCGCCGATTATAACAGACATTAGCATAAAAAAAAATGCCGTATAAAAAATCTGCAAAAGATTTTATCAACGCACTTTAGTTCTTTTGCCGCAAGAAATTAAAAAAAAATTTTTTCCATAGTTCGCGGCACTCCGCCTCTAAAATTCCTGCCGTAACCAAAAGCTGATGATTGAGCGCGGGATTGTTCACGACGTTGAAAAGTGATTCAGCCGCGCCAAATTTTGAATCGACCGCGCCATAAACCAAACGCTTAACTCTGCACAAAACCAACGCGCCGGCACACATTGCGCAAGGCTCGACTGTGGAATAAAGTGTACACTCGGATAACCGCCGCCGATTTAATTTTTGACTTGCCTCGCGCAACGCTAAAATTTCTGCGTGGGCTGTTGCATCGTGCAGTTGTTCAATCCGATTGTGTTGGCGGGAAATTAAATTGCCGTCCTCGTCAATGAGAACGGCTCCGATTGGAATTTCATTTTCGTGATATGCCCGCAACGCTTCTTCCAGCGCGAGACTCATAAATTCTTTATCCGTCATATCTTATCCCCCTCATGCAAGCAACAGATCCAAACTTAAACCGCTTGAGTAAAACAACGAATGCGTCCCGCAACTTGTCAGCTCCAAATTGTACGCTTCGGGAATTTCGGTTTTCTTGACGGGTGCTGCCTTTCTATTCATCACGCGCCGTAATTCTTCGGCGAAACTGTTCGTATCCTCGCGGCGTCCGCGCCCGCTGTTGAAACGGTGCTTGTTATCGTGAGCGACGCCGTTGACGCGAGCAACCCGTGCAATTTTTTCAACTCTGTCTGTCATTTTGCTCTCCTCCTTGGAAAACTCTTGTTCGCGTCCTTCACTTGCAATATCGTTTAAAATTCTCACCTCCTTAAATTTTTCCTTAAATCAAAAGGAACCCTGCTTTTTACGGCAGAGTTCCTTGATTAAGTTTTCAGTGTTAAATTATTCGAGTGCGCCGGCAATCTTGCTGTTGACTTCGCGAGCCGCCGCAACGCTTTCTGCGAATTTTGCTTTTTCAGCCGCAGAGAATTCAACTTCGACGATTTTTTCTACGCCGTCTTTACCGAGAATAACGGGTACGCCAATGCACAAATCTTTTTCGCCGTATTCGCCATCGAGGTAGACACAGCACGGAATTAATTTCTTAGCATCAAGGGCAATGGCTTCGACGAGAGCCGCCGCCGCCGCGCCGGGAGCATACCAAGCGGAAGTGCCCAAAAGTTTCGTGCAAGTTGCGCCGCCGACTTTGGTAGCCTCGACTGCTTTTTGAATTGCCTCTTCGCTGAGGAATTGGGTAACGGGGATGCCGCGATAAGTTGCGAGGCTTACGAGCGGAACCATAGTTTTATCAGCGTGACCGCCAACAACCATGCCATCAATATCAGTCGGAGTTGCGGGATAGCCTGCCTCTTTGAGAGCTTCGGCGAGATAATAGCGGAAACGGGAGCTATCAAGCATGCCGCCCTGTCCGATAATGCGATTGCGCGGGAGTTTAGTATCTTTGAGCGTGAGGTAAGTCATCGCGTCCATAGGATTGGAGACGATAATCAGAATTGCTTCAGGCGAATGCTCAAGGATTTGGTCGACAACGCTTTTAACAATTTTTGCATTGGTGCCGATGAGTTGTTCGCGGGTCATGCCGGGTTTGCGCGGAATGCCGGAAGTGACAACAACGACTTGCGAGCCTGCCGTCGCCGCATAGTCATTAGTCACACCAGTTACCGTCGTATCAAAATTGAGCATATGCGCCGTCTGCATGATGTCCATTGCTTTGCCTTCGGAAAGACCCTCTTTGATGTCGATAAGAACGACTTCACTTGCAAAGCCTTTGGTCGCCAAAACGTTCGCAACGGTCGCGCCGACATTACCCGAACCAACTACAGTTACTTTCATTTAAAATTGCCTCCTCAAAAAATTTACTACACTTATTGTAACATAACGAATTATAATTTGCTACAGGTTAAGAAAAAATTTTTTATTCAACCTTAGAAAAATCCTCTTTGCCGACTCCGCACAACGGGCAAACAAAATCTTCCGGCAAGTCCTCAAACTTCGTGCCGGGCTCAATTCCGTTTTCGGGGTCGCCGGCTTCCTCGTCGTATTCATAACCGCAAATGTTGCAAACCCATTTCATAATAAAACACTCCCAAAATTTTTTATTTGATTATAACATGCGCTGAAAATTTTTCAACAAAAAATCTCGCCGCAAATGACTTTCCTTTAAGCAAACACTGCAAATTTACAAAGCGCGAATTCTCTGATATAATTTTCGCCCAAACCAAAATTGTAAAGGAGAACAATTATGGATAAAAAAGAGACGTTGGCGGCGACATTGAAACAAATCGAAAAGGACTTCGGCAAAGGTTCAATCATGCGGCTCGGCGACGACGTGACGCGCAAGGACGTTAAATTTGTGTCGACAGGAATTATGCCGTTGGATATTGCGCTTGGAATTGGTGGACTTCCTCGCGGCAG
>CAMJKR010000248.1 GCA_946406415.1 uncultured Selenomonadales bacterium
AGACGTTAAATTTGCAGAGGCTTCCAAACGCACGAAGGCGATAAATATCACGGGCAACAAGCTCAACAACACAATCTTTGGCAGTAGCGGCAGCGATAAACTTTACGGCTTGGCGGGCAATGATTCACTGCTGGGCAACGCGGGCAATGACGTATTCATCTACAAGACCGGCGACGGTAATGACACCATCTTTGATTACGACAACGGCGACATGCTTAAAATCCTTAAAGCCGACGGCTCGGAGGGCGGCACGTTCAGCAGTTCTTCCTCCAAGAGTAGCAAGCTTACACTCGCTATTGACAGCGGCAGTACTGTTCCCTTTGATGGCGTTTCCAAGAGCGACACTTTCAATATCAACGGTACAAGTTACAAGATAAGCGGCAAGAAATTAGCAATTAACTGATAATTATTAGGAGGTTTTCAAATGGCGGATTGTATTTTCTGCAAGATTGCGTCGGGCGAAATTCCCTCGCAAAAAGTTTACGAGGACGATACTGTTATTGCGTTTAAGGATTTAAGCCCCAAAGCCCCAATTCACGTGCTGATTGTTCCCAAAAAACATATTCAGAGCGTCGCACATTTTAAAGCGGAAGATAAAGAGCTTGCCGCGCATATTTTTGTTGACGTGGTACCTAAACTTGCCGCTGATTTTGGCCTTGACGAGACTGGCTTTCGGCTCGTAATCAACACCGGCAAGGACGGCGGGCAAACCGTTCCGCATTTGCACGTTCATTTTCTCGCTAAAAGAACAATGACTTGGCCGCCCGGCTGAACTTTTGTGCTAAAAAAATAATGTTCACTGCCAAATTTTTAAAATCAAATAAAAAAATCCTCGGCGAAATTGCGTTGTGTAAGCTCGTCGAAGGATTTTTTATTTTGCTTGCCGCGTCTTTTTTAGTCAAATTTATCGACACGACGGCGGAAAAATTTTTACTAATAACGTTCGGATTTTTTGCGGGAAGATTTTTTTTATCGGGCATGACGGAAAAATTTTTTGCACGATTATCAGTAAATGTCCAAACCGACTTCCGAAAAAAAATCCACGCGCAACTTTTTGCACAAGAAATTTCAAGCGGCGAACTGTTAACGCTGATTTTCGATACGGTTCAAGCTCTCGACGAATTCTTTTTAAAAGTCGCGCCGCAAATCGCCTCCACAATAATTTTTCTGCCGATATTTTTAATCTACGCGGCATTCGTCGATTTATTAACGGCATTTATTTTGCTCGTGACGTTGCCGATTGCGCCGCTTTTGTTGTGGCTGATTGGCAAGGCGACGGCTGAAAAAAATGCTCGTGCATGGTCTCAACTACAAAAATTAAATGGCGATTTCCGCGAAATTTTATCGGCAATTACAACGTTAAAAATGTTTAATCGACTTGACGCGGGCGCAAAAAAAATCCGTGAAGCGTCGCAAAAATCCTCAGCGGCAACTCTCGACGTATTAAAATTGGCGTTCGTGTCATCGTTTGCACTGGAATTAATTACGACGCTTTCAATCGCGCTGGTCGCCGTTACTTTGGGATTAAGATTAATTTCCGGCGGCGTCGAATTTCAAGCGGCATTATTTTTATTGTTGCTTGCGCCGGAATTTTTTTTGCCAATTAGAAAGTTCGGAGTGGCGTTTCACGTAATGATTTCGGCTCGCTCGTCCCTCGAACGTCTGCAAAAATTTTTGATTGACGCGGAAAAATTATCCGGCTCGACGGAAAAAATTTTAATGCCGCCCAAAATTTCCCTCGAAAACGTTTCGTTTACTTATCCGAAAAAAAAATCGCCCGCCTTGCAAAATTTAAATTTAGAATTTCAAGCAGGAAAAATCACAGCATTAATCGGCGATTCGGGTGCGGGCAAGTCTACAATTTTGAAACTTTTGGCGGGCATTTTAATTCCAACGGCGGGCGAAATTTTTTGGAATGAATTGCCGACCTCGCGAATAGAAAAAAAATCTCTGCTGTCAAAAATCTCTTACGTTCCGCAAGCTCCGCACCTGTTCGACACGACTTTACAAAAAAATTTTACTATGTTTGACACGCTCGACGACGCTGAACTGAAAAAATTTTTATCTGCACTAAATTTATCGCTCAATTTAAATTCAACGCAAAAATTAAGTCGTGGACAACTTCAACGTCTTGGATTAGTTCGCGCCTTACTTAAAGACACGCCGATAATTTTACTCGACGAACCGACTGCAGGGCTTGACGAGCTCACCGAACAAAAAGTTCTCGCGTTGATAAAGAAAATATCGCCGCGCAGGACAATCGTCATTGCAACACACCGCTCGGCAGTAATCGAATTCGCCGACAAAATTGCTCAGCTTTAATCGGCGGTAAGCTTGCCACTCCTCCCGAAATTCGCTACAATAAGCACGTCAAAAGGAGGTCTCTATATGGAAATTGACATCAGCAAGATTAAATTTAACGCGGAAGGACTTATTCCCGCGATTGTGCAAGAGGAAAGCGGGCAAGTTCTCATGCTCGCCTACATGAACGAAGAATCGCTCAGAAAAACGATTGAAACCGGTTACACGCATTTTTACAGCCGTAGTCGCCAAACGCTTTGGAAAAAGGGCGAACAAAGCGGCAACGTTCAGCAAGTCAAAGCACTTTACTACGACTGCGACGGCGACACGCTCTTAATAAAAGTTCATCAAACGGGCGTCGCTTGCCACACAGGAACTTATTCATGTTTCAGTGGGCGCAGGCTCGACGAAAATAAAAATCTTCCCGCCGTCGTTGACCAGCCGCCCGAAGATTTGTCGCTTATTCTCTACGAACTTTATTCCGTTATCAAAGACCGTCAGCGGCACCCCGTCGAAGGCTCCTATACCAATTATCTTTTCAACATGGGGCACGATAAAATTCTTAAAAAAGTTGGCGAGGAGGCAGTCGAAACTATTATCGCGTCGAAAAACAGCAACGTAGAACAAATTCTGTACGAGATGGGCGACTTGTGGTATCACTGCTTGGTGTTGTTGGCGTGGCACGGCATCAAGCCCGAAGACCTCTTCGCGGAGCTGGTAAATCGTCGCAAGGGTGGCAACTATCACAAGTTCACCGGCAAGAGCGGCGAACGTCCTGCCGATTAACATGAGAAAATTTTTTCTAATCGCGCTGATTATTATTGGATTTGGCTTTTATCACTCGCAAGCGCAAACTGTCGACGAAATTTCTAACATTGCCGACGGACCGAAAATTTTAGTGCTCAATTATCATCAAATCGATAATAAATCTAATCCGCTAGCAGTATCGCCCGCCAATTTCGAGGCGCAGATGAAATTTTTATCGGAGAGCGGCTGTATCACGATAACACCCGATGAACTTTACGCCGGACTCAACGGAGAAATGGAATTGCCGCCAAAACCTGTGCTTATCACCTTCGACGATGGCTATATTGACAATTACACAAACGCCTTTCCTATTCTTAAGAAGTATAACTTACGTGCGACGATTTTTATAATTCCGTCGTTTACGAGCGTTTACCCCGGCTACATGACGTGGGAACAACTTAAGGAAATGGAAGCGGGCGGCATAACGATTGAATCACACACGTTGACGCATCCGAAACTTGAGGAATTGCCCGATGACGAAATTCGCAGCGAACTTTTGAATTCCAAAGCTTTGCTAGAAGAAAATCTCGGTCACCCGATTGAGTTTTTAGCTTATCCGACAGGCACTTACAACTTGCATATCGCGGGCATTGCGCAAGACGCCGGTTATAAGGGCGCGTTCACGATTAAATATGGCGTCGTCGACAAGGGCAGTAATTTTTTCGCATTAGAGCGCGTTCCGATTTTCAATACGGCGCAAAATACTATGAAAGATTTTTATGAACGAATTGCCTGGCGACAGAGTTTTGAAGAATTCGGCTGGATAAAAAAATGAGGCTCAAGAGAGCCTGCCTAAACGATAGCCAAAAAATTTTGCGGCGTCCCTGAAAATTGCTCCGACGCAATCGAGGGGATTTTTTTTTGCCAACATGGAAAGTTTCATCAAAACGAATTTTTGGCCCGCGCCCTCTGCCGAACCAAAAGTTTCACGTATCCAACTTTCTTGCGCGTGGAATTTCCCAATCTGAACGTAGCGACGAAACTCCTGCGCCGCCGTGTAGTTGTGC
>CAMJKR010000249.1 GCA_946406415.1 uncultured Selenomonadales bacterium
ACATAAAAAGCCTTCCGCCAATAACATTATGAATAGTGTTCGCCGCTGGTGCCATAAATTTTTCTCCCCCAATAATTTCATAGGACGGATAAAGCAAGCGTTCGTTGATAACTTCCATAAAACCACCTCCTTATTCAAAATACCAGCCGAAAATATTTCTGATCTTAACTTTGAAGCCGTCCAAAACTGCAACGGGAACTTCCATTTTAATTTCCGCGCGTTCCTCGTCAGTTAATCTAAGTAATTCGTCGTCGCTCCAATTTTCATACTGTCCGGCAAGCTCATATTTGCCGTCGCGAAGAATATAAACATCAATAGCCTCGCGCCACGGGTCAATAGTCCAGTATTCTTTAACTCCGTTGCGTTCATAAATATCTTTTTTAATCGTCATGTCGCGTTTCATTGTTGAACGGGAAAAAATTTCAGCAACCATATCCGGCACGCCGTGAATCGTGCTGTGTTTGTTGTCGACGACAATTTTGCTGTTCGCCGCGCTGATAAACATAAAATCTGGTTTGAAAAGATTGCCGTCAGGAAAATGAACGTCCAAACTGTCGGTGAAAACCAAACCAAGTTTGTTAACTGCGGCGTGCATTCCAATTATCATCGCCAATTTTACTACAACGTTGTTATGCCAAGAATCTGCGCTTGGTGCCATAAACTTTACCCCCTCGATAATCTCGTAGTCGTCGCGAACGTCGTTAACCAACATTTTAATCGCCCTCCTATTCAAAGTACCAGCCGAAAATATTTCTAATCTTGACTTTAAAGCCGTCCAAAACCTCAACAGGAACTTCCATTTTAATTTCGGCGCGTTCCTCATCTGTCAGTTCGGATAATTCCGCGTCGCTGTAGTTTTGATAAATGTCATCAAGAAAATATTTACCGTCGCGAAGAAGATAAACCTCAATAGCCTCGCGCCACGGGTCAATAATCCAATATTCGCGCACGCCGTTGCGCTCGTAAATATCTTTTTTTATTGTAATGTCGCGTTTCATCGTTGAACGGGAAAAAATTTCAGCAACCATGTCGGGTACGCCGTGAATAGTTTTATGTTTATTATCAATGACAATGTTGCTGTTCGCCGCGCTGATAAATGAAAAATCCGGCTTAAAAAGATTGCCGTCAGGAAAGTGTACGTCCATGCTATCAGTAAAAACCAATCCCAGTTTGTTAATCGCCACGTGCATTCCGATAAGCAAATATAATTTTCCCGCAACATTATTGTGCCACACATCCGCGCTTGGTGCCATAAACTTTACCCCCTCGATAATTTCGTAGTCGTCGCGAACGTCGCTAACCAACATTTTAACCGCCTCCCTATTCAAAGTACCAGCCGAAAATATTTCTAATTTTGACCTTAAAGCCGTCCAAAACCGCAACGGGCACTTCAAATTTAATTTCTGCGCGTTCTTCGTCAGTCAACCTAAGTAATTGATCGTCGCTCCAGTTTTCATACTGTCCGGCAAGTTCATATTTACCGTCGCGCAAGAGATAAATGTCAACAGTTTCGCGCCATGGGTCGATAATCCAGTATTCGCGGACGCCATTGCGCTCGTAAACGTCTTTTTTAATCCCGACGTCGCGTTTCATCGTCGATTTGGAAAAAATTTCAACAACCATATCCGGCACGCCGTGCAGGGTCATATTTCTTTTGCCAAGAAATAAATCTGCCTTCGCCGCGCTGACGAAAATAAAATCCGGCTGAAAGAGGTTGCCGTCGGGGAAGTGCACGTCCATGTGGTCTCCAAAACAAATGCCGAGCCTATTTATCTTAACGTAAGCCCCTATGATTGCAACCAAATTCGATGTAACTGTTCCATGTCCCATATCTGCACTCGGTGCCATAAACTTTACCCCCTCAATAATTTCGTAATCGTCGCGAATATCACTAACCAACATTTTAATCGCCTCCGATATAAAAATTTTGCAAATTGATTATACAAGAAAAAAAAAACTCCCGCAATATTAGCGGGATAAATTTTGCTAGTGCAGATTATCTTGGGGTGTAATGTATCAAACTGTTTCCTTGCTTATCAACAATGTCTATATACTTATCGGCGGCATTTTGAACGACGATTTGTCCGTTGCCGACTGTGAAGATAACATTCGACTTAGAGGAAGTATAACTGCCAACTTTGGCGTCAAGAACCATGATTGTATCGAATTCGTCGAAGTCCGCGATAACGGTTTTGCCGTCACCATTTTTGTAGATAAAAGTATCAGAGCCATCGCCGCCGTAAAGTGTATCGGTGCCCTTGCCTCCCCAAAGCGAATCTTCACCCGTGCCGCCCAAAATTGTATCGTTGCCGGCGTCTCCATAAAGTTCGTCGTCGTCATTGCCGCCGTTTAGGCTGTCATTACCCGCGCCGCCATGAATTATATCATTTCCGACATTGCCGAGAATTTTATCAGCTCCGGTGCCGCCGTCAATCAAATCGTCATCATCTGTACCGATAATAAAGTTAGATTTCTTGTTGCCGGTTATCTCCAGAGCATTCATCACAGCAGAAGCGTCAATCGTCACGAGAATATTTTTGTAAGTGCTGTATTCGTTCGGCGTGAAACTATCTGCGGCATATTCCGCCGTCAAAGTAGCCGCCGTTCCCTTTGCATTGTAAATCACATCGTCGGGAATTTTTGAGTATGTTTTTTCTACGCCGTTTTCAAAGTAGGTGATAGTTTTATCCGCGCCGCCCTCGACGGTGATTTTTCCTTTGCCGACCGTGAATATAGCGTCGTCGCCGCTGGTCGTAACGTTTACAGTTCCCGACGCGATAGAAATTTTATCCTCTTCGGCGTAATCGCTGATAACGTTCGCACCACTCGATTTGTAATAGAAAATATCCGCGCCCTTACCACCGGTGACAGTTCCGGAACCGAAAATTTTTATAACGTCGTCGCCCTTGCCTCCGTTGACGGAAATTTTCTTGCCGCGAGTTGTAATCGTGTCGGAACTGCTACTGCCGGTTATCGTTGCTTTGCTGTAATCGGAGGCAAAATCGAATTCGTAGCCGCCGCTAACTGTAACTTTTTTATTTAACGCGGAATTTTTCAGCGTAATTTTTTGTCCGCTAACTTTAAGCCCGCTTTTAGACTTGACGCCCTTAATCGTCGCTAAAGTTTCTGCAGTCGTCGCCTTCGAGTAGCTGATTGATTTTTTATTGCTAGCCAGAGTGTAGCCCGCAGTCTTGTAGGAACTTTTATAAGTCGCCGTTGAATTTTTGAGTGTCCACGCCGCCTTTTTAGTAGCGGTTTTAGTAACATCGTCGGCAAGCGCGAGCGTGTAGCCATTGTTGACGGTAACTTTTTTCTTATTAAGCGCAGAATTCGCAACGGTAACAACTTTATCATTAACAGAAAGCCCGTCCGTAGACTTAACGCCTTTGACAGTAACTAAATTGCCGTATTTAGCAGTCGTGCCGCTTAACTTCCAAGAATTTTTATCAATTTTTTCCTCTGTGCCGTCAATATTGATAGTCGACAAGCTTGCCGCGCCGATTAAAGAAATTTTCCCGTTACCAACAGTGACAATAATATCGTCGCCGCTTTTTATTGAAGAATAGGAGCTGCCACTGATTGAAAGTGTCGAATCTGATTTGAATCCATAAATTTTGTCGTTTCCGTCGCCTGAATCGTATTTAAACAGAACATTTGATTCGTCGTAATTAGATAAAGTTTCATCACGATTATCATAGCTGTTATAAATTACATCATTTCCTATTCCGCCGTTTATCGTGACGTTGTTTGTCTCATTGAAAATTGAATCGTTACCCGCGCCACCGATTATCGACGTTTTTTCACCATAATATGTATTCCAACCATTTCTAACTATATCATCGCCATCTCCACAATTTATCGTAACATCTTCTCCGTCATTAAAAATTGAATTTTTCCCATTACCGCAAATTATTTTAACATCTTCGCCGTTATTGTGAATAGAATCATTGCCATTTCCACTAATTATAGTGACCGAATTACCATCGTTATAGACATAATCGTTACTACTTGTGCCACTTAGCATAGTATTGGACTTGTCATTGTAAATTTCAGCCATAAAATCATCTCCTGTTATATAAAAGTAGAATTGAAACTCGAAAGAGTTTTGCTAAAA
>CAMJKR010000250.1 GCA_946406415.1 uncultured Selenomonadales bacterium
CGACGTAACACCGGGTGTAAGTTCTTTTTTAGCGGCGGCGGCGTCTCTCAAGCAGGAATACACTTTGCCCGGCGTAACGCAAACAGTTATAATCACACGGCGCGGCGGGCGTACTCCCGTGCCCGATTCCGAATCACTCAAAAAGCTCGCGCAACATCAAACGACGCTTTGCATATTTTTATCCGTAAATCTTTTGGACGATATAAAACGCGACCTCATGTCGGCGGGCTTTAAGTCGTCAACGCCGGTTGCTGTGGTTTATAAAGCGTCGTGGCCTGGCGAGGAAAAAATTATTCGCGGACGGCTCGATACAATCGTTCAGCAAGTTAAGGAGGCAAATATCGACCGCACGGCTATGATTATCGTCGGGCAATGTCTTAGTTCCAAAAATTATCAGAAGTCTAGTCTTTATTCACCCCAATTTAGTCATATGTTCAGGCAGGCGAGATATTAAATTGAGAACAGCAATTATTTCAGTGACGGCTAATGGTGCCCGCATTGCCGAAAAAATTTCCGCAAAAGTTGGCGGGCAGACTTTTGTTAAGGGAAAAAATTTTAGCAAGCTTGCCGATTTAGTTGCGGAGATTTTCGGCAAGTTCGATGGACTTATTTTTATCTGCGCGGCGGGAATTGTAGTAAGAATGATTGCGCCGCACATTGTCAGCAAGCTCAGCGATCCGGCAGTTTTAGTTGTCGACGAACGCGGGCAAAATGTCATAAGCCTTTTAAGCGGACACGTCGGGCGGGCGAATGAATTAACGCTAGAAATTGCGCGTGCAATAGAAGCTAATCCCGTGATAACGACGGCGACTGACGTTGCCGGCAAATTTTCTGTCGACGCTGTTGCCTCTAAGCTCGGACTTGTCCCCGAACCAAAAGAGGCGATTAAGGCGATTAACGCGGCGATTCTGCGCAACGAGGAAGTTTTTGTTACGGCGGGCGACGTGCGCTTGAATTTAATTCCGCAAAACTTAATTGCGGGCGTCGGTTGCAGGCGCGGAACGTCTTCTTTAAAAATTTTTGAGGCGATTCAAAGGGCGTGCGCAATGATTCATCAGCCGATTGAGCGCGTAAAACTTTTGGCTAGCATTGACGTTAAACAAGACGAGGTCGGGCTTGTGTCGTTAGCTGAAGTCATGGGGATTGAAATAAAATTTTTCTCCGCCGCCGAATTGCAGAAAAAAATTGACGAATACAAACTCGACGAATCAAAATTTGTTACACGCTCCGTTGGAGTCGGCAATGTCTGCGAGGCAGCGGCACTTTGTTGCGTCGAGGAGGCGCGATTTGCTTTGGCTAAAACTTCCTTTAAAGGCGTGACAGTTTCCTTGCTGTGGGAAAAATGAATTATTCGAGGTGACTAGATGAATTTAAAAATTTTTGCGCCGCTGATTTTTTTGGCGGTAATTTTTTTAACGGGTTGTGGACAAGAGGACACACCGGAAGCCGCTATTAACGAAATAAAAATTGCGCTTGCCGAAAGGGATTCAACTAAACTTTCGGAGCGCGTAAACTTAGACGAATTTTTTTCTGCAACTTACGATGCCGCGACCGTTGAGCTTGCCAAAAATTACGACGCTTATCAAGCTAAATATCCCGACGACCCGTATTTCCAACACAGCGCGGAATTCTTAACGGCTTACAATGCCGAGCATAAAGATTTGCACTTAAAATTTTTGGACGGCGTAAAGGATTCTTTTTTCGCCAAAATGCCGGAGCCTGAAACGCCCGAAGAAAATCCTACGGCTTACGTTGCCAATGAGTTTGAAAAAATTCGGCAGGCAACCGACGCCACGATTAAAGAGACGCGCATTGACGACGACAAGGCAACAATTATTCTTGACGTGCAGGGCGATAATTCTCTGCGCGGACAATTTATCGGGCAGATGACTTTTGAGCTTGCCTTTCACCGCGACGATAAAAATCATTGGCACTTCGACGCAATAGAAAATCTTGACGAGTTGACGCCCGCGCTTGTCGACAAAGCTGAACTCGTTTGGATAACTTTTTTCTAATCAAAAAACCCTCCGCCGATTTTGACGGAGGATTTTTTTTATTCGTTTTTAAGTGTGACTGTCGCCAGCGCGGCTACTTTGTCGTCTTCCTTAGTCTTCATTAGGATAACGCCTTGCGTGTTGCGTCCTCTCAAACCAATGTCATCAATGCTCGTGCGAATCACGAAGCCTTCAGTAGTTATCAACATGAGTTCTTGCTCCGGCGTGACGACTTTAATCCCGACAACTTCGCCGGTCTTTTCGTTAACTTTCATGTTGATTAAACCCTTGCCGCCGCGTCCTTGTGGACGATATTCTTCCGTCGGTGTACGCTTGCCAATTCCCTCCGCGCTGACTGTCAAAACTTCTGCGCCCTTGCGTAGTTTGTCCATGCCAATAACACGGTCGCCGCGCTTTAACTTAATACCACGAACGCCGCGAGTACTTCTGCCCGTCGAGCGAACTTCCTCTTCCGCAAAAGAAATCGTCATGCCCTGCGCCGTGCCAAGTATAACGTAGCGTTCGCCCTCCGTAAACTTCACGCCAATTAATTCGTCGTCGTTATCAAGTTTAATCGCAACCAAGCCGCGTTTCATCATAGAACTAAATTCGCTAAGTTGAGTTTTCTTGACAATACCCTTTTTAGTCGCCATAAACAGATAGCGCGTCGGGTCGAATTCACGGACTTTAATCAGCGCGGTAATTTTTTCGCCCGGTTCAATCATTAAAAGGTTGCTAATGTGAATGCCCTTTGCGGCGCGTCCCGATTCTGCGATTTGATAAGCCTTGAGGTGAAAAACTTTTCCCTTGTTAGTAAAAAATAAAATTGTGTGATGCGTCGTCGTTATCAAAATTTGTTCGACGAAATCTTCTTCCTTAGTGCCCATGCCCGTTACACCGACGCCGCCGCGTTTTTGCTTGCGATAGGTGCTTAAGTCAATCCGTTTGACGTAGCCGCCATGTGTTAACGTAACAACAATATCGTCGTCGCTAATCAAATCTTCCGCTTCAAAGGCTGTAAGTTCTTCGCCGATAATTTCTGTGCGCCGCTCGTCGCTAAATTTTTCCCTAACTGCCGTCAACTCGTCCTTGATAATCTCCAAAATTTTTTGCTCGTCACTTAGGACGGCTTCAAAATTTTTAATGGCGGCGAGGATACCGTGATATTCCGCATCGAGTTTGTCGCGTTCGAGGGCGGTAAGTTTCTGCAAGCGTAAATCCAAAATCGCTTGAGCCTGCGCGTCGCTGAAGTTGAAAATTTTCATAAGCTCGGCTTTGGCGTCGTTAGCAGAGGGACTTTCACGAACGATTTTAATCACGTTGTCGAGATTTTTAACCGCCGTCGTCAAGCCCTGCAAAATGTGAGCGCGAGCCTTAGCCTTAGCAAGTTCGTAGCGCGTGCGCCGCGTGATAACTTCCTCTTGATGTTTAATGTAGTGCTGGAGAACTTCTTTAAGATTTAAAATTTGCGGACTGCCGTTGACGAGCGCAATCATATTAACGCCGAACGTGTCTTGCATTTGCGTATGCTTAAACAGCTGATTCAAGACAATTTGCGGAGTAACGTCGCGGCGCAAGTCAATGGCAATTCTCATGCCCTCGCGGTCGGATTCGTCGCGCAAGTCGGTTATGCCCTCAATCGTCTTGTCGCGAACGAGGTCGGCAATTTTTTCAATAAGCCGCGCCTTGTTAACTTGATAGGGCAATTCAGTCACGACGATTCTACTTTTGCCGTTTTGGAGTTTTTCAATCGAAGTTTTAGCCCGCATTTTAATTGAGCCGCGTCCAAAGCGATAGGCGTCGCGAATTCCTTCCTTGCCGATAATCAAGCCCGCCGTTGGGAAGTCGGGACCTTTAACAATTTTCATAAGGTCGGGAATCGTAGCGTCGGGGTCGTCAATCAAATGCAATGTAGCGTTGATAACTTCGCCGATATTGTGCGGGGGAATATTAGTCGCCATAGCCACTGCAATACCCGATGTGCCGTTAACTAAAAGCTGGGGAAATTTCGCGGGCAATACAGACGGCTCTTTAAGTGATTCGTCGTAGTTGGGCACAAAGTCGACAGTTTCTTTATCAATATTCGGAGAACAGCGGGGTTGTCAATTTTATGGCG
>CAMJKR010000251.1 GCA_946406415.1 uncultured Selenomonadales bacterium
AGCAACCGATAATAATTATTTCAATAGCAAGAACAATTCGTTTGCGCTTTTCTTCCGGCACAAATTTTAACGTGCGCATGTTGTGCAGGCGGTCGGCAAGCTTTATCAAAATTACCCGTAAATCTTTTGCCGTAGCGATTATTAATTTTCTGTACGCTTCGATTTGCTGTTGCTCCTTAGTCTTAAAATAAATTTGTCCGATTTTCGTTACGCCGTCGATTAATAGCGTAATTTCCTCGCCGAACATGTCTCTGATTTCGTCCAGCGTGAAAAGTGTATCCTCTACTACGTCGTGCAAAATGGCGGCGGCTATCGTCGTGTCGTCCAGTTGCAATTCCGCCAATATCGCCGCGACGTTGAGCGGGTGATTTATATATGGCTCGCCCGATGCCCGCGTTTGTCCCGCGTGTCCTTCCTTAGCAACGAGGTACGCTCGCTCGATTAAATCTAAGTCCGCGTCGGGTTGATAGCTTTTTACCGTGTCCATTAAAAATTTTATCGTCACGGGTGGTTTGCCCTTGTCGTTCATAGTTGTAGGGAACGCCGTTTAGAAACTTCCTCTAACGAAATAATTTTCCCTGAGGTCGGCTTTTCGGCTTCCCGCTCCCTCCTTCCCAACCTAAATGTTCTCGAATTTGTCAATTCTAATTTATTTTTCGGTCTCGGCAACTCAAATGTTCCTTTGTCGCCGTTGATTATTATCAAACCCAATTCCTCGAAAACTTTAATCGCGCTGTCGAATTTGTACGTTGAAAAATTTTTGCCCGATTCGTTGAAAACCTTAACCAAAGAGCACAAGTCAAATTTTTCCGTAAAGGCGCGGGCACGACGCAAAAATTTATAAATGTCAACAAGCTGTTCGCGGTCGGGAAATTCGCCCTCTACCTCTACCGGCTCCAAACTCGACACGCTACATTGAAGATGAATTTCGCCCTGCCACTCATCAAGCGACGGCTCATAAGCTAAATCAATCGGCTCACTTTCCACAAGCGGCACGAGATTTCCGCAGTTCCACGCAATCGCACGAATTTTTTGTTCGCCGTCAATGGCAAAACTCAAATGCGCTCCGCCTGAACCGATTGTACGCGCCCAAGTTCCGCGAATATTTTTACAGGCAAGCACGGGGTGCGGATTGCCTAAGCCATAAGGCTCAAACTTTTCAAACTCGTGCGCCATGTCCAAAGTTATCTGCGCGGGGTCAATGATTGCGTCAACGTATAAAATCGGCTGAAAATCTTCGTCGCTCAATTTTTGCCTAACGTACTTATCAAAACGCCGCACCAATTCCGGAACGTCTTTAGCCGCGATTGTAAGTCCTGCCGCTTGAGAGTGCCCGCCGTATTGCGGAAAAAGTTCGGACATGCTGTCGAGGGCGTCTTTCATGTGGAGCGCGGAAATACTTCTGCACGAACCGCGATAAATAATTCCGTCCTGCGTTGTCAAAATAATCGTCGGCAAGTTGTAACGTTCGACAAGTTTAGAGGCAGTCAATCCGATAACGCCTTCCTGCCAACCTTCGCCCGCGATAACCAACGTGCTCAAATCGCCGCCGCATTCCTCGCGCAGGGCGCGAACTCTTTCTTCAGCCGCCTTTAAAATTTCTTCCTCAATTTCTTTACGTCGCTGATTCATTTTGTTAAGCCGCCTAGCTAAAGTTTTAGCCTCGTCGGCATCTTCCATAAGCAAAAGTTTAAGCCCCTCGCTAGCCGTCTTCAATCGCCCGACAGAATTTAAACGCGGCGCAATTTGAAAGGCGACATGTCCGGCAGAAATTTTTTTCTCGGCAAGCCCCGACGTATAGAGCACAGCTTTTAACCCAGTGCATTCCGTTTGACGCATTTCCTTTAAGCCCATGCGGACAATTTTGCGATTTTCTCCGACGAGCTGAACCAAATCTGCGACGGTTGCCAACGCGGCAATTTCAATGTCAGTCGTGTAAGTTTGGAAGTCGACGCCATTAAGTTCTTGCTCCAATGCTTGACAGATTTTGAACGCGACGCCCGCTCCGCAAAGATTTTTTTCTGGATAAGGACAGCCGCGCTGATTGGGATTGACGACGGCGACGGCAGATTTAATTTCGTCGAGCGCGGGCAAGTGGTGGTCAGTAACAATCACATCAAGCGAATCTTTGACGGCGGCAATTTCTTTTTCGTTAGTTATGCCACAATCCACGCTGATTAAAAGCGTTGCGCCCTCTGCAGAAATTTTTTCCAACGCGGGGACGTTCAAGCCGTAACCTTCTGCGCGGGCGGGAATATAACTTTCAACCTCCGCGCCGAATTTGCGAAGCTTGCGAATTAAAATTGCCGACGCGCTCATTCCGTCAACGTCATAATCGCCGTAGACGCAAATTTTTTCGTGCGCGTCGAGAGCCTTTTTAATTCTATCGACGGCGGTGCGCATTCCCTTCATTGCGAACGGGTCGTTAAAAGGCGCGGCTTCCGGCTCCAAAAAATTTTTCGCCGATTGAGCGTCTCTTATCCCGCGATGATACAAAACTTTTGCAGTCAATTCACTTACGCCCAATGCCTCCGCTATAGTTTGAACTTTTGCGGCGTCCGCCTTTTTGATAACCCATTTTTTTCGCATAGCAATCCTCCGTCCTTATTTATCTTTTGCCGCTTGATTGTACAATTCTTTTTTAAAACTGTCTACAACAAAAAAATTCGCCGCTCAAGCGAGTGACGAATTTTTAATTTTTATTCGAGTGTCATAGCTATTTCGTCGCAGTTAGGAAATTTTGGACAGTCGATACATTCTTTCCAAATTTTATGCGGCAGTGATTCTTTAGTTGTCAGCGCAAATCCCAGCGATTTAAAAAATTCCGGACGATAAGTCAGCGTGAAAAAATTTTTAACTCCGAGTGTTCGCCCTTCCTCTAAAAGTTTTTTGACGATTGACGAGCCGATACCGCGCCGCGAATAATCTTCGTGAACTGCCATTGAGCGAACTTCCGCTAATTCGTTCCAAGTCAAATGCAACGCGCCGACACCGACGATTTTTTTTGAGTCAACGTCCACTGCCACGACGAATTCCCGCAACGCCTCGTAAAGTGTGCTGTGCGGTTTTGGTAGCATGACGCCTTGCGCCGCATAGCCCGCTATTAAGTCGTGTATTTCGTCAACGTCCGAGAACGTCGCCTTACGATAATAAATCATTAATGCACCTTCAATTAACGATTGACTTTAAAATTTCGACGGTCTTTTTTACGCCCGACCGCGTGTCATCTTTAGGCGACCAGCCAAGCGCACGAAGTTTATCGTTGCTCATGATTGCGTTGACTGCTTTTGAAAAACCTTTAGCTTGCGTTTCGCTTGGCAACTCGAAGACAACTTTGCGACCGGCAAGGGAACTGATATATTCGGCGATTTGGCGCAAGGAAAGAATTTCGCTTGAGTCGGCAACGTTATAAGCCTCGCCGCATTTGCCGTTCAACAAGCTGTAAAGAATTCCGCTTGCCGCGTCAGTCGCGTAGCAGTAAGAAAATCTCGGAACGCCCTGGCTTTTTAAAACGATATCCTCACTGCGCACGCTGTTCATAATAAATTCGCTCATCGCTTTAGAATCGTTAAGACGCATTGTCGCGCCGTAAATCCTACTCAAGCGCGGAATTACAATATCAAGCCCGTGCTGGCTGATGTAAGCTTGACAAAGAGCCTCGCCCGCCCGTTTAGCTTCGGGATAACCTGCGCGGAGCGTATTACAATTTATGTAGCCGCAATAATTTTCGTCGTAAATATCCTCGTCGCGCAAAGCTTTGCCGTAAATCTCAACACTCGACACGAACACAAACCGCGAAATTTTTTTCCGCAATCCGAACTCCAAAAGATTATACGTGCCGATAATATTTGTCGTCATGGTGCCGACGGGTTCAGTTGAGTAAAGCAGAGGGTGCGTATTGCTCGCCGCGTGGATTATAAAATCAACGGCAAAATCATTTTTAATCGGCTCGTTAACGTCCAACTTGACGAATTCAAAATTTTTATCGTCGAGGTAGTCAGCGAATCTTTCCTTAGCAATTTTCTCGTTACGTCCAGCCGCGCAGATTTTCAAGTTAAGGTTGTCGTCACGATTTTTTTTCATAAGCGCGTCGACAAGCA
>CAMJKR010000252.1 GCA_946406415.1 uncultured Selenomonadales bacterium
CCAGCCTCAAGGAATCAGCATACCTGTTGTTTGATTAACAAAAGTTGCTGCCGCCAATGCCACCGAGCCGCCGCCCACTACTCTCATCGTCGTTTTGATAATTTGGTTCTCTACGTTGAGTGCCCATGATGCCGCGCCGATTGCCGCCCCGATTGTCACTATTGCTTTCGGTACCGGTCCGGACATCAAACTTTCCATTCGCGATAATGGTTGCGTCAACACCGAAATTGTGTCGTCAGTCGCTCCGCTCTGCGCGTAACTCACTGAATCTGGCAAAATCACTACTGCCGCCGCCGCAATCCCGATTCTTGCCAGTGTCCAGCGATTTTTGCGCAAGAATTTTGTTACCTGCACTTTGATTTTGCTAAACTTCTTCTTACTCATAATTTTGAGCCTCCAATTTTTCTTTTGCGTTTTTCAACCGCGAACAAATCATAACTCATTTCATTCCGCTCAAATTCTTATTTTTTTGCTTTTTACTCAGACCAACTTTTTTAAGTTGTACTCTTGTTTCACGGCGTTATAACCTTCGACTTCGATAATATCTTCCACGATTCGACGCTTGCCGACGTATTTCAGATAAATAATCAGATTAACTGCTTGACCTATCGTCGCTTGCTGGGGATTCTGCGACACTCGTGCCGTCATGTTTTCCAATCGCAACAGCGTATCTTTCGCCGAGTTTGAATGAACCGTAGAACAACCTCCGCCGTGTCCCGTTGACCATGCGTCTAATAATGCCAAAGCCTCTCCGCCGCGCACTTCTCCGACTACTATTCTGTCCGGCGTCATTCTCAGCACACTTCTCAAGCAATCTGACATCGAAAATGTTCGCATTGTCCGCATTGACACGCAATCTGCCGCTGTGCATTGCAATTCCGGCGTATCTTCTATAAGAATCACTCTATCATTGAGCTTTGAAATCTCCGCAAGCAACGCATTTAGCAAAGTTGTCTTACCGCTCTTAGTTCCGCCCGCCGCTATTATGTTTTTCTTGTCGTGAATCGCTCGGATTATTATTTCGCGCTGGTTTTCCGTCAAAATTCCTTGCTCAACGTAATCTTCCAAAGTAAAAATCTTTTTCGGATGTTTTCTTATGTTCAACGTCGGCGACAACACTATTCTCGGTAAATTTCCTTCAAATCGGCACTTGTCGAAGTATTCATTGCACGGAATTTCGGCGTCCAGCGCAGGTTTTTCGTCCGTAACCAGCTGATTCGTCAACGCCGCCACATTTAAGATTATTTGCTTGACTTGCGCTGACGACATCACAATTTCTGTACACTCTCTGCCGCGAAATCCGTCTGTCCAGACTTTTCCGTCCGGATTTATGTAAATCTCAAAGATATTTTCGTCCTGCAACAGCGGCATTAACTCATTCATGCAGTTGACTAGCGTCATCATCGTTATTTGAAATGTTTCCTGATTTTCTATCTCCATTTGTGTATTGCTCCCAACTTTCCGCGTATTCTCGCATTGACAACAAACTTTCTCCAAAATTCTTTACCACCGAGTTTCCGTTACGTTCAAAATTAAATTCTTCGGTCGATTTTGTCTCCGCTACTGCCTTTTCTTGCTCTTCAGGCGCACTCGCTCCCGCTTGTCCTCCCAAATCGTTTCCACTTGGGCTAATTTCCTCTGCGACTTCAAATCCTTGACTTGTTTCGACATATTCATCAACGTTCCGACTTCTTTTAATTGGCTCAACGTTTTCATCTGCTTTTTGCTCCTCAACTTTACTTTCTTTAACCAAATTCACTTTTTCAGCTTTTTTCTTTGCCGCTACACGGGCTTCATATTCTCTTTCAAGCTGAACTGCCAATGCTTTTTCATCGCGCTCATATTTTTCGCCCGCATTGACCGCAAATAAATCTTTATACGACAAGACCCGCGTAACGCTGTCGCTGTACAATGGATATGTCGGACACGGTATCGCTACTTTGCCTTGCGGTTTTTTATATTCCAAAATACAGTGCTCACAGTCATGCTTGCCGTTTTTCGTGTACTTCGCGCACTCTGCCTCGTAACCGTGCTCACGAATGTAAATTTTTTGATACATCGCCAATCTTTTCGTAAAAAACGGTTGCAAGTAGTATCTCAGCTTGTTTCCGTATATCGGGCGGTGTCCTGCCACAAATACTAATTCACGCTCCGAACTCATATGCGAAACTTCGTCTGGCGTCATTAAATCTCGTCCGGTAAACGATTCTGAATTGGAACCTTTGCCCAAGCCGCCACCGTCGGAGTGACTGACCGTCTTTATCGTCTTCTTGCCCAAATTTTTTGAGATTGATTCCGCCGTCGCCGCTCCTGAATCCAAATTCGGCGTGAAATATATGTGCACGTGGCAATTTGACGCTATCGAGTTATCTTTCGTGTATTCCTTGTTCAGTTGATTTACGTCTTGCGCCACTATACAAACTTTTATTCCATAGCCTGCGCAAACCGCCAACGCCAGCTCCATTGATTTCAAATTTCCCAGTTGTGGAAACTCGTCGAGCATTAGCAATAATCTTTGTTTCATTTCCCCGCCCGACGTATCAAATTTTATGTCCCGAATCAATTTATGGAGCATTGTGTTTATCAGAAGACGCGACAACGGTTTTAACGTCTGCACTTCGTTTGAATGCATACAAAGGTACAGACTTACTGCATTTTTCGGCGACAACAAATCTTTTATGCAGAAATCCGAGACCTCTGTATTTTTCTGTACGACTGGATTTTGATACAGAGCAAGTGCCGTTTGTGCTGTCTGCATGATTGACGCTCGCGTCTGTTCCGCGCCGTTTAGCATATTCGCCGCACATTCCGCTACTTTTGGATGCGTCAGCAAAATGTGAAATGGTGCAGAGCTGTCTTTGCCTCCTGTCCAATCTATTTCCTTTAGTTTCATATTTTTCAAGATTGCACATCGCACATCTTCCAGATTTTTTATCTTGTCGTCTCTGAATAATCCCGCGAACGGTCGTAAGTCTTGAACATACTCGCCGTAAATTTCTTTCAACGGATTTACTCGCGGGATTCCTTTTTCATCGGGCAATTCGAGAAATTCTTCCGGCGAGATATGCGGATAATTTTTCATGTACGTAAACAGGTCTTCCAATTTCATGTCCGGACTTGAAAGAAATGACATTATGTCCGTCGGGCACGGCAACCGCAGATTTTCTCGGTGATGCTTGTACATCAAATGCATTATTACGCCCGTTATCAATGCCGCCGCTGAATTGTCCCAAAATGCCGAATCGCCACTGCCTCCAGCTTTTTCCCCGTCCGGCTTGACCATTATCCCCACTATCATTGCCACATCGCTGATTTCTTCTGCCGTACGAAAATTTATTTCCGCCAGAGGATTCCAACGAGCTGAACTGCCGTCGCTGACCAATGACGCAAACTTCATTACCTTTTGTCCGAGAACTTTTTGTCGATAACCCGCCGTCGCTTGCCACAATTCTTCTTTCACGTCGAAGAAAAAAATAGATTGGCTCCACACCAATCCTGTCGGAATGATTGTATTGACACCCTTACCGCTCCTCGTCGGCGCAACCAATAATATGTGTTCTACACCGTCATGCAACATCAATTTTTTAGTGTACGGGTTGACGCCGACCACTACTCCTGATTTTTTTACTCGTCGAATTTTCTTCTTGTATTTGATTCCGAAAAGTTCTCGTTCTTCCGTTACTGGTTTATCTTCATACATTCCCAAGCCCGTTTCGTCGATTTCTTTTGCCGTCGCAAACGCCGCCGAGCCGTGTGACGTTTCTACCTTCATGCTTTTGGCACAGGCGTATGTAAATCCCGCTCCTATCAAAAATCCCAAATAAGGATATGCCGCGTAACTTCCGATTATTTCGGGAATTGCTTTTTGCAAGGCTTCATTTTGTTGCCAGACGTAAAATTTATATGGCGGGTAAATGTGAATGTCGCCTATGCTCAGACACACGCCCAATAATTTGCTGTACCCGCATTCTTCCGCCACTCCCTGCGTTGCATACCAGTAAGCTATCAGCAAACATAATCCGATTGAAATCGCGCCCGCTCTGAAAACTTTTTCCCGATAGATTTTTTCCTCTTCCATTGATCATCTTGCGTTCG
>CAMJKR010000253.1 GCA_946406415.1 uncultured Selenomonadales bacterium
TATATTCTACAAAAATTTTGGAGGCGTGTGCAATGCCCGCTAAAGATACTCAACAGCTCGAAAACGAATTAACCGAAGCCGACGACGTTAAAAATTTCCTCAACGATAACGCGGAAAATTTACGCCAATGCACGCTCGCCGAATATCTGCGCCGCTTGATTGAGGAAAAAAATTTAATCAAGGCGCAAGTGATTCGCGATTCACAACTTGACGAGGGTTATGCTCAACATATTTTCGGCGGCAGAAAAAATCCGTCGCGGGAAAAAATTTTGTCGTTAGCTTTAGCAATGAAACTGTCACCTAAGGAAACGGATTACCTGCTGTATTACGCGAGGCACAATAAACTTTATGCACGCAATGAACGCGACGCCGTATTTATTTTCGCGCTGGAAAATCACAAGACCGTTTTGCAGACCAATGAACTTTTGGAAGATTTAAAAATGGAACCATTAATCGGCGCATGAAAAAAGCCCGCTCCGAATCCGGAACGAACTTAAAATTTTTATAACTTACAAATTCCTTACGACTTTTAAAATCCGCTTAATCGCTTCCGTTTCGGCGTAATCGCTCAAATCTGCTCCACAATCGTCGGCTATCTTGCGAATATTTTCTTCTGCCTCGCTACATTTATTTGAAAATTCATAGATAATCGGCAAAACTAACGCCTTATCTAACAATCCTTTTTTGTCGCTGTTGAATTCAGCATAAGCGGCGGCAAGACTAGCTCGCGATTCAAAATAGGCGGCAACAGCGCGGTTTATCGAGGTTTTTCTTTCCAGCTGACTTTGCGCCAACAATGCCATTTTAAACGCATACTCTTCAAGATTTTTGGAACTGCCATTTTCTAATGGTCCGATTATCCCCGAAAGATTTTTCGTAAAATTCTCCAGCGCAAAAGGCTGAATCGTTTCGAGGTATTCTTTAGCCGACACATTGTCCGATAAATTCGTAGCCTTTTCTAATTCGGCACCGGCAGAACTTTTAGCAACTTCCTTCTCGCGAACTTTTTGTTCAGCGGCTAAACGATTCCTTTCAGACTCTACCGCTTCCCGATTCTCGGCAATCTTCTCGCTTTTAGCGTAGCGAACGTACCATTTGCCCTTGTCCTTAGCCATAGTAACTTTGCCTTTGAAAGTTTGAACTTTTACATTGCCGTTGGCGCGGTCGCGTGCCGTCAAAAGATATTCAAAAGTATAAGCGTCCTCTTCGGAAGATAAAAGTTTCAAGCCGCTAACTTCACTACTGATTGTGTTCTTGTAACCAGCAACGTATGAATCAAAATCGCCGACGCGCTCCCTTTGCTTATAAGAAAGCGTCTCATAAGCTGTGCGATAATCTCGATTCGTAATCGCCTTGTGATAGTTTATGAATGCCTTTTTAGCTTCCTCGCTGTTATCCGGTGGCGGCAAGGCAATTTCAACACCATTATCCCAGTTGCTATAATCTATGTTGCCACTCGGAAAAAATTGGTGCGTGAAGCGTCCGTGCCTTTGTCCGTGACGGAAGGTGCCCTCGTCAATCTGTTCAATCTCGCCGTTTAGATACCAAGTAGTTGTGCCCTCGCCCTCCGCGAACCGATAATCACCGTCCACAACCGAGCCGCCACTCCACTCAATCGATTCGCCTGCTATCGGTTTTGGGTTCCAAAGATACACTCCGTTTGAATCTTTTATCCAATTTTCCCCTAAAGGCTTCGGCTCAGATTTTTTTTCGACAGGTTGAGATTGTTCAACTTTAGGTTTTACCGATTCCGAAGATTTATCATCGCCGCAACCCGCCGTTAAAAATATCGTCGCCAATACGAGCAATATCGCAAGCGGAAAAAATTTTTTCTTCGCGAACATTTCCTAGCCCTTCTTTTACGTTTTGTTGAAATTATACCACGCCGAATTGTTGTTGCAACTCGTAAGCCACAAGAGCCGTGCCTGTACGAATTTTTTTATACAACTTCCACTCGTTCCAAGAAAAAATAGCTCCCGATAAAGATTTTCTCCACCAAATACAAAACGTGCCGTCTTCTTGGAGATTAATATCGTATATGAGGCTGTTGTAATGAACGGAAATTTTATCGCCTTCTCTGTCGAATTCCACTTTGTTTCCGAGTTTGTGCATAAGGGCAGGTTGCAATTTGTTATATATTTCGTCCGAACTTACAGGGCTTACAAATTGAAATTTCATTCTCCTAATCTTGTCGCGATGAAAATTCATTTTAAAATGGTCGATTATAAAAACTAATATTAAACAAATCACACCAACGCCGACGGGTGTTAGCAAAAGCGAAATTATGTAAGCCCATCTAGTCCAAGCTGTCTTACTCGGAATGGGAGCCGATGATTTTAAAATTATTGCGTCGGGATTTGTGGAAAGCGTTTTATTGTCGCGTAAAACTTTTGTATCTTCGACGATTGAACTTTCCGCAATCGCTTTGCCGCAACTTGGACAAAATTTAGCGTCATCATTTAACTGAGCACCACATTTCGGACAAAACATTTAAATCGCCTCCATAGAGTAAATTTTAACTGCAATCATTGTATAAAAAAATATTCGCCGTGTGACTTACCTCGCGGGTACACTCGGCGAAAAATTTTTGAAAATTGTATACAAAATTATTGGGCGGCGCGTCCCGAAAATATTTGCAATGCCGCTTGCCGTGTGATAAACTTTTTTGGATAGTATAACAAATAATTTGATATTTAGTAGGTGAGGACATTGAAAGGAAAATTGATATTGCAGGACGGCACAACCTTTCGCGGGCAACTGTTCGGCGGCTCGAACGCCACCACTGAGGGTGAAGTTGTTTTTAACACGGGCATGACCGGCTATCAAGAAATTTTAACTGACCCGTCGTATTGCCGGCAAATCGTCACGTTGACTTATCCGCTAATTGGCAACTACGGCACGGCTAAACAATTCAATCAGAGCCGCAAAAGTTTCGTCGGCGGGCTAATCGTCGGTGAGCTGTGTGAAACGCCGTCAAGTTCGTCAATGCAGAAAACTTTGCCCGAATTCTTAACGACGTAGAAAATCCCCTGTCTTTACGACGTGGATACACGCGCTTTAACCAGAAAAATTCGTTCAGCGGGCACCATGAAGGGCGTTATTGTCAGCGAATACACCTCGCAAAATACGATTGATGAGATGATGGCTTTGCCGATTAGGAAAAATGTCGTGGAGCTGGTGACGACGCCTGTTAGTTACACGCTTGACGCCCGCGCAGATTCGCCTTACGTCGTGACTATGGATTTTGGCATTAAGAAAAATATTCTCGACGCCCTGCGCAAATTGGGTTGCAAAGTTACTGTAGTTCCTGCGAAAACTTCAGCAGAGGAAATTCTTGCACTAAAGCCCGACGGAATTTTCCTATCAAATGGACCCGGCGACCCTAAAGACGTTCCAAACGTGATTCGCGAGGTACAAAAGCTTATCGGGCAACGTCCGATTTTCGGCATTTGCTTAGGACATCAAATTTTGGCGTTGGCAATGGGCGCGAACACTTATAAATTAAAATTCGGGCATCGCGGCTCAAATCAGCCTGTTAAAAATTTGGAGACGGGTAAAGTTGCAATCACCGCGCAGAATCACGGCTACGCTATCGACGCAAAATCTTTGCAAGGCTTGCCGATTAAAATTACGCACATCTCACTTAACGATGGTACTATTGAGGGCTTTCGTCATACGTCTTTGCCGATAACCAGCGTGCAATATCACCCTGAAGCCGCGCCCGGTCCCAATGATAGCGTTCACCTGTTCGACGAATTTATATTTAACATGAAGAGGTTCAAGGCATGAGCAAAATTTTTTCGTTGCTCGCGATTTTCTTCCTGATTAATGTTGCCTCCGCTCAAGCTAAAGATAATTATGAAATGACGGGCGTTGTTGTCTTTAGCCGCCATAATATTCGCTCTCCGATTGCCGGCAAGAATTCTGCTTTGGCGAAGGTCACGCCGCATAAATGGTTTGAATGGACTTCCGCACCTGGTGAACTTTCATTGCGCGGCGGCGAAGCGGAAACGATTATGGGGCAATACTTCCGCAGGTGGCTCGTTAACGAAGGTCTCATCACCGAAAATTATATTCCTG
>CAMJKR010000254.1 GCA_946406415.1 uncultured Selenomonadales bacterium
GTTGGAAATACGGCATTGCGGCGACGTGGGCTGGCATTGGCAACGCGCTAATCGGTTCGCTTATGGCGTGGTTTATTTTAGGGCGTCGCACTCGCGTTATGACACGTCATCTTGATACTGCAACGATGCCCCAATTTTTTGAAAAGCGTTTTGGCTCGCCGTCATTGAAAATCGGCGCGGCTATCATAATTTTTATCTTCATGATACCTTATACCGCTTCGCTTTACAACGGTTTATCGCGATTATTCGGTATGGCGTTCAGCATTGATTATTCAGTTTGTATTCTGCTGATGGCGGTTTTGACGGCGATTTACGTTATCGCGGGCGGCTACATGGCAACTGCGATTAACGATTTTATTCAAGGCGTCGTCATGCTCGTTGGCATTTCCGCAGTTATTTATGCCGTGCTTGAAACTAAAGGCGGTTTTATGTCTGCACTCGACGGATTAGCACGAATTACTGATGATAAAGTTTCCTCGACGCCCGGAATTTTCGCATCGTTTTTCGGAACGGATCCGTTGAATTTATTATTCGTCGTGATTTTGACTTCGCTGGGCACTTGGGGCTTGCCGCAAATGGTTCAGAAATTCTACGCCATTAAAAACGAACAGGCAATTCAAAAGGGCACCGTCATTTCAACGTTATTTGCGTTTGTAGTGGCGGGCGGCTGTTATTTTCTCGGAGGCTTCGGCAGATTATTTTCCGACCAAATCGACATTAAAGCAAATGGCTTTGATTCTGTCGTTCCGACCATGTTAAGCGGCTTATCAGAAGGCATGATAGCTTTAGTCGTCATTTTAGTTTTATCGGCGTCAATGTCAACGCTTTCCTCGCTGGTAATCGTTTCGGCGTCGACTTTAACGCTCGACTTAATACGCGACAACTTTGCTAAAGATATGACAGAGCCACGACAAGTTTTGTTGATAAGAGCTTTAGTCGTGGTGTTTATCGCAATTTCAGCTGTGTTGGCGTTGGTTCAATATAAAAGCTCGGTGAACTTTATCGCGCAATTAATGGGCATATCTTGGGGCGCAATGGCTGGAGCTTTCCTCGCGCCGTTCATGTATTCGCTTTACTCGAAAAAAGTTTCAACGGCGGCTTGCTGGACGTGCTTTATATTCGCAAGCGTGTTAATGTCAGCCAACATGTTAATCCGTCCCGCATTTCCAGCGATATTGCAATCGCCGATTAATTCGGGCGCAATCGCCATGTTAGCCGGATTAATCATCGTGCCGATTGTCAGCGCGTTCACTCCTAAGCCCGATAAAAAGTTGGTAGACGACGCCTTTAAGTGCTACGACGAGAAAATACTTGTACCGCTCAGCACATCACTCAACAGCGAAAAATAACAAAAAATTGCTCCTGCCATGTTGACGGGAGCTTTTTTGTTGCAAATTTTTAAAAGTATTCTTTAGGTTATTTTAGCCAGTGTCACGAAGAGCGAACGAATTAACCTTGCACGTTCGGTAGGCGCGATTTTTTTTGCCGACTCTGATTGATAGAGATTTGCTGACATTTGTGCGACAAGTGCCGCCTCGCGCCGTGTAATTATTTTGTTCTCCAACAGAAAATTTATCATGTCTTCCACGTATGCAAACGGCGTATCCTCATTGATTGAATCCAGCATTTCTTGATATAAAAGTTGCTTGCGGTCAATTTCTTCCGTTATCAGAGCAATGCGAATGTAACCGCCCAAACCGCGCCGCGACTCCACGACAAAACCTCTGTCCGGCGTAAAGCGCGTGCTCAAAACGTAACTTATCTGCGACGGCGCACAACTTACCTCGTCCGCCAATGCCGTGCGTTTCAACTCAATTTGCCCGTTCGCGTTCTGCGCCAGCCGACGCAGGATATATTGTTCAATCGTGTCTGCTTTATTGTTCAGCATAATTATCACCTCTTGATATTTTGACATTATACTTTCAAAAAATCAAATAGGCAAGACTTTTTTTATTAACCTATCTTCAGTCGCCGCTAAAATTTTTTTCGATGCCGAATAAACAATCGCTTGTAAATATCTTGTCCATTAATTTTTGCGCTCCAAGATGTATCGTCAACGTGATAACCGCAATCATCATAACTATAACTGCAACCGAGTATTTCAATTTTTTCGGGACAATATTATCGAGGAAAGTAATCGGGACACCCATAACACCATCATAATCTTTGGGTATCGCGTCAGTGGAGGGCACTTATATTACGTCGTAGTTGTCATATTTTTCTTCACGATGATTTGAAGAAACTGCAATATCTTCATATGGGCTGAAAAAAAGTCGACCATACTTGGGAAGCCATTTCCCAGCCAAATTTTATTGTCCTTAATCAGCGGAAAAACTTCCTTGTACGTAATGCAGTTTATGTCGCCGATAATGAGGAATTTTTTTTATTAGCCTCCAAAATCCACGCTTAAAACTCTCTGAGCATGCTAAACGGCGGATTAGTTATGATAACGTCAGCCTCGTCGCGCAATTTTTTAACTTCTGCTGTGTGAAATCTTTGGACTCGTCAAACTGCGGCTCGTCCCAGTCGTCAAAGAGGTTGCGCATGGGTTTGTAAATAAATTTTTTCTTTTCGGCGGCGTAGCTCGTCCCGTAGATGTCAAAGTTTAACGCGAAAAATTTAGTAAAGTTGCTCCATTCGGGGTCATCGCACGGCAAGAGCACGGTCTTACCTTGAAGAAAATTTTCGTCGTAAATGTAATAGCAATTAAGCTCACGCTGAATGTCGTCGTATTGCTTATAAAATTTGTCGTTTTTGGAACGCGCTGCCGAATTTAAATTTTTATTGCCCGCCATAAAATTTCCCCCTTACCAGTTACCTTTGCGGCGACGAATTTTAATTCCCGCGACGGCAATCAGCAGCGCGAAAATTTCCAGCCGCCCGACAACCAAAATTATCATGCAAAAAATCTTCCCGAAGTTCGACAAGGCTTTAAAGTTATCCGGTTCGCAAAGCCCCGGCAAATTCCCAACCGTCGACAGGCACGCAACCGACATTGACACCGCCTCCGAAAACGTCGGACCCGTAAAGCTCAACACCGCCGCGCAGATAAACATTGTGATTAGCGCGAGGAAGAAAAAACTTAAAATCCTGCCGACGGTACGAATTGGCACGGGCACATCACCAACGCTAATGGCAGTCATCATGCGCGGGTGAATTGTCTTTTTAACTTCCGCCGCCGTAATTTTTATCAGGACAATCAGCCGAATAATTTTAAAGCCGCCGGTCACCGAGCCAACACAACCGCCCGTCACAGCCATCAGGAAGATAAAAAATTTGTCGAAGTCGTGGACGTTTCCAGAGCCGTCATAAAAAGATACGCCCGTTGTGCTCAAAAACGAGACGATATAGAACAGCGAACGGCGCAAAGCCTCGTTGCCGTCAAAATAAATTCCCTGCCAAGTGATTCGGAAAAAAATAATTAGCAGAGCAAAAAGAATTGTGGCGTAGAGAACTTTGACTTCCTCGTTGGCAAAGATAAGTTGAGCGTTGCCAATGATTGTTCTTTTAAGTCTTAGGAAATACTGCTTGAGGCGCGTGAAGTAATTCAAACCAAATTCCAAATGCGGCGGCAACAGCGTATAAATCACGCGATAATACAGCAGAAAGTTTCCGCAGGCGAGGAGCATTACAAAAATTGCGGCGTATTCGACATAAATATTTTCCTCTGCTGGAAAAAAATTACCGCCGCCCGTCGACAAACAACGCATTGCCATTAACAGCGAGTCCCAAACGTTAAGTCCCGCCAATTTAAACGCGCCGAAACTTACCGCCGTTAACGTCGCGTAAACTTTTATAATCCGAACGCTCATCAAATTCATTTGCCCGATAATCGAGCTGAAATTTTGTCCGCCAGGCAAGCTCAAAGAAATTCCAAAGCAACCGCTTACTTCCGGCAAAACTGTCACCAGCATGATTAAAAAAAGTAACGAGCCGAGCCACATCATTTCGCTTTGCCACAAGAGTAAAAGATACGGCGCGTTTTCGGGCAAAAGTGACAATCCCGCTGAAGTTAAATCGCCGACCGCCTCTAACAG
>CAMJKR010000255.1 GCA_946406415.1 uncultured Selenomonadales bacterium
TTTGACGCTTGCATATACGCCGGGCGTCGCGGCTCCATGTCTTGAGATTAAAGACGATTTCGATAAAATTTACGATTACACCAATCGCGGCAACCTCGTCGCAGTCGTCACGAACGGAACGGCTGTACTCGGCTTAGGCGACATTGGCGCGGGCGCGGGTCTTCCCGTCATGGAGGGCAAAGCGATTTTGTTTAAAGGTTTTGCGGGCGTCGACGCAATTCCGATTTGCCTCAATACAAAAAGCGTCTCCGAAATTATTAAGACGATTCAGCTTATGGCTCCCAGCTTTGGCGGAATAAATCTTGAGGATATTAAAGCTCCCGAATGCTTTGACATTGAACAGGCTTTGAAAGACTCCGTTGATATTCCCGTTTTCCACGACGACCAACACGGCACGGCGATTGTAGTTGCGGCGGCTCTGATTAATGCGTTGCGGCTCGTCGGCAAAAAGTTTGAAGATATAAAAGTTGTCGTCAATGGCGCGGGCGCAGCTGGCATGGCGATAACTTATCTGATTCAGAAAATGGGCGCGAAAAATGTTATGTTGTGCGACTCGACCGGCGCGATTTACGAGGGACGCGGCAAGGGCATGAATCCCTACAAAGACCAAATCGCCGCCGTCACGAATTTTGATAAAGAGGCTGGGCAACTCGTCGATATTATTCACGGCGCGGACGTTTTTATTGGCGTGTCGAAGGCGAATCTTTTATCCGAAGAAATGGTTAAGTCCATGAACAAAGACGCGATAATTTTGGCAATGGCTAATCCCGTGCCCGAAATTATGCCCGATAAAGCTAGGGCGGCAGGTGCTCGCGTAATTTGCACAGGACGTAGCGATTTCCCGAATCAAGTTAATAATCTTCTGGCGTTCCCCGGCATATTTAGAGGTGCGCTTGATGTTCGTGCAACCGACGTTAACGAGGAAATGAAAATCGCGGCGGCTTATGCGATTGCCTCACTTGTCAGCAACGACGAACTCAACGAAGAACACGTTATCACGACGCCTTTTGATGAGCGAGTTGCTCCGACGGTTGCGGCGGCAGTTGCTAAGGCGGCTCAAGAATCGGGCGTTGCTAGAAATAAAACTATCACGCCTGAGGAAGTTGCTCAGCATACACGCGAACTTTTAGCTAAATTATGAAACTAGCAATGCGCATGCGTTGCGTATGGACGCGGCGATTAAATTAAAATTTTCGTAACGTCAATCGCGTCAGCTGTTTGTCAACTTTTTAAAAGTTGTGCTCGTAGTCGAGTGGATAAGACGCCAGTCTCCGACACTGGAAATCGCGGGTTCGACTCCCGCCGAGCACGCCAAATTAAAAAATTTCAGCGGTTCCAAAAATCTTGGAGCCGCTTTAAATTTTACTTCATATTTGAGACGTTTTTATAAATTTTCCCGTTGATAATGCCATAAATTGTAGTCGGATGAACTCCAAATTTTTTGGCTAATCCATAACCACCAAATTCACTGTCGCCCTTTTTGTAAAGGCGCAGAATTTCTTCTGCCTGTTCGGTAGTCAATTTTGCGCAAGGATTTTCAGAACCAATTTTTCTTGTACCGCTTATGGCGGCATATCGATTATTTTCGCTGAAAGTCGCCCACTCCAAATTCCAAATGCATGAATGCACCCTGTTGTTATCGCGGTGATGGACGACAGGTTTATTTTTAGGATTGGCGATAAACGCTCGCGCAACTAAAACGTGAACGCCGAAAATTTTATCCTTAGCATTTCTCGACAAGCTAACCACTGCATAACCGTCAATATCAATATGATGCTTAAGTATGCGTGCCTCGCGCCCGTAAAAACTTTTTACTCTGCTTAAAATGCTAACTTGATAAATTCCCTCATAACCGACAACATCTCGCCAAATTTCATGTGGCAAATCATCAGGCGAAAACCAACGCGGACTGTTTCTTAGAGTGTCAATCGCCCAATTCAATTTTGCAATTAAATCTTCTTGTGGAAACTTCGGAATGTCTATCAGCTCATAAAGAAACCTTTCGGCATTAAATGTGTTGCAATGTTT
Organism: uncultured Selenomonadales bacterium; assembly: GCA_946406415.1. GTDB lineage: Bacteria > Bacillota > Negativicutes > Selenomonadales > Selenomonadaceae > Quinella. Next base: position 2,029 of record CAMJKR010000255.1, read on the forward strand.
ATCATAATCCGTAAGCAATTCATTAACTGTTTCTCGTGCAAGCGGTGATAATTTATGTAATTCCGATAAAAGAATTTCTCGTGCGTGTTCCGTCATTTAAACCTCACTCCTTATATTAAACTGATTTTATCCGAAAAGCCGCCGCTTGCATAGACTTTTGGGCGATTTTGATTTAAAATTCAGTCAAAACTTTTGAGGAGGGAACTTAATCTTGTTTGATGAAAAATTTTCACGCAGAAATTTTATTAAAGGAGCAATGATTATGGCTGGTGTTTTGACTATGACAAATTTTCCTGTAGCTCAAGCCGCTGAACCTTGCCGAATTCAGACGCGCTACGGAATGTACAATGGTTTTGTTGATAAACAAGGCGTTCAAACGTGGCTGGGCATTCCCTACGCTAAACCGCCCGTCGGAGCTTTACGCTGGCACGCGCCCGAACCTTTGGAGCCGAGCAATAAAGAATTCAACGCAAAAAAATTCGGAGCCTCGCCCTTGCAAGACCGCGACCCCGTCGAACCTGCCTCCTTGCTTAAACAAAGTGAAGATTGTTTGACGCTCAATATTTGGCGGCGCAGTTCAAAGAAAAATCAACCCGTTATGGTTTTTATTCCGGGCGGTGGCTTTGTTAACGGCGGCAGTGGCGACTCGATTTATAACGGAGCAAATCTGGCGGCAAGTCACGACGTCATTATTGTTACGATTAATTATCGGCTTAACATTTTTGGCTTTATGAACTTTGCAAGTATTGATTCGGCGTTCGAGGACACGGGTTATCTTGGAATTAAGGATCAAGTTGCGGCGTTGACGTGGGTTAAGGAAAATATTTCCGAATTTGGCGGCGACCCCGACAACGTGACGATTTTTGGCGAAAGTGCCGGCTCAATTTCAACTATGTTGTTAATGGTCACGCCCGCCGCTAAAGGTTTGTTCAATAAAGTTATCGCGCAGTCGGGGCATTTGGCTTTTTATCATGTGCCCGAAGCCTCAAAGAACCTTGCCGAAAAATTCATGAACTTTGGCGGCTATAAAAATATGTCAGAGCTTATGAAGACGCCCGCCAAAAAACTCAACGCGACTTATGCAAAATTTATCGAGGAACGAGAGCTTGAAACGGAAGTTGACTACTTTCCGACGTGCGACGGAAAATATTTGCCTTTGCACCCGTTCCGAGATTTAAAAGACGGCGCAGCGCGCGGCATTAAACTTTTGACGGGCACGACTGCGGCTGAATATCTTTATTGGGCGTTTTACTTTGAGGGGATTTTGGAAGAACTGCAACAATACCACGCACTACTTACACCGATTTTATACGAAGGCGAATTTTTAACGGCTAAAGAACTTTATCAATCGTGGCAGAAAAATCATCTGGAGCTTGAAGAGATTAAGCGTTATTTGGAATTTGCCAACCAGTTAGATTGGCGCGTTGGACAGGAGCTGGCGGCGGAATATCAATCGGCGTTCGATGACGTGTATCTTTATTTGTTCAGCCAAGAATCGCCCGTCGAAGGTTTTGGCTCGTGTCATGCGCTTGATTTGCCGTTTGTCTTCAACAACCCGAACGAGGAACTTGAGCCGAATCCCGACGCAAAATTAGTTAAGCAAGTGCAAGCGGCGTGGTGTTCGTTCGCGGCTAGCGGCAATCCAAACAACGATTTAATTCCGACGTGGAAAAAATACACAATCGACGACCGCGAGACTATGGAAATAAATTCTAAGGCGTGGACTTGCCACAAAGATTTAAACAACGCTAACTTAACTGCCCTGCGCGGCGTCTACGAAGATTATCTTTTAGATTAAGTAGAGAAAATATCATGCTTGCTACAAAAAAAAATTCGACGACACTAAGCACTTTTGCGCCGCCGATTTTATTTTTATTGTTCGATTATGCTGGCGTCGTCTTGAGCGAACACCTTGCATTTATCTTGCGCGACTTTGCTGATTTTTGGAACCGTGTAACTTATCTTTACGGCGACGCTTACATTTATGGTTGGGTGCCGCTGTTGTTTT
>CAMJKR010000256.1 GCA_946406415.1 uncultured Selenomonadales bacterium
CAAGAAACTAAACACGACCGCCAATGAGCCGTAACTTTGAATATAATTTGCCGTCTCGACTATATCGCCGCGTGATAAAAGCTCGAAGACTTCCGGCAAAAATTCCGGCGCGGCTAGGTGGATTGCTCCGAACAGCCCGACTATTAACAAGGCGGCGACGATTTTTACTCTGAACATGAAAATTTCCTCTCTGATAAAAATTTCTGCTGTCATTATAACACGCCCGCTTTAACCTTGCAGAGAAAATTTTCTACGCGAGCAAAAAAAAATTAACCGACAGGACGAATCGTCTTGCCGGTTTTTGTTTACGATGACGCAACTCGCGATTGCTTATCAATCATTGAAGTTTCTTATTGCCCGGAGTGTAAGTTTTGTTGTTGATGTTAAAGGTATCGCCTGCGCTGACATTTTTGAAGATGACAGACCCGCCGCCGTTGATTTTGAGAGTGAGGTCGCTGCCGCTGAACTTGGAACTTTTGAACGAACCCTCCGAGCCGTCAGCATTGAGGATTTGGAGCATATCGCCGCTTGAATAGTCGAAGATAGTATCGGTGCCTTCGTTCGGTCTGTAGATAAACGTATCGTCTCCGCCGCCGCCGTAGAGTGAATCATTTCCCTTGCCGCCCCAGAGGCTATCATTGCCGGTGCCGCCGCGTATGTCTTTTGCCAAAGAATCGCTTGCACCCGTCACGTCCGAAGAAGTTGTAAAGTTAATCGTCTTGTCTGCGGCGTTCCTCAAAGTCAGCTTGTCAGTCCCGACGCTAACGATGATATTGTTGCCGCTCTTCTTGTAAGTGTAGCTGCCTTCCGTGATTTGAACCGTGTCGCCGTCGTTGAAGCCTAGGACAGTATCTTTGCCGTCGCCCGTGCCGAATTGATAGACGATATGTTTGCCGCCGTTGTTGTTAATGCTGTCGTTGCCCGTGCCGCCCGATATGGTTACGTGGTCGCCTTCGTTGTGAATCGTGTCTTTATCCGCGCCGCCGCGAATAACAGCATTGACGCCTTCATTGGAAAGAGAATCTTTGCCACTTCCGCCCGATAATGTAGACGCTTCGCCGCTTGAATAAATCGTATCGTTGCCCTTGCCGCCGGAAAGTGTTACTGCATCGCCAAAATTCCTCAAATTATCATTTCCGGCGTTTCCATAAAGATGAGTGCCGTCGCCTTGATTAATTAATACGTCTGCACCGTTGCCACCTAAGATATAAGAATTTTCAGCGGTATTCCAAACAGAATCTACGCCGTCACCGAGCGATATATACGATTCTTTGCCGTTATTGTAGACATAATCGTTATCCGCGCCGCCATAAATGCTTGCATCCGTTCCGCTGTTGTTAATCGAGTCCGCGCCGTTTTGTCCGTATATTTTTACGCCCGAACTTTCATTATTTACGGTGTCATTGCCGTCGCCGCCATAAAGTTTTGACTCACTTCCGCTGACTGAAACGGTAGCCATACTGTTAAGAGATACCAATACAATTCCAACCGTGCTGTCGCCGTTAAAAATCAAATCTGCATCTGCGCCGCCGTAAACCGTCGACTTGTAGCCGTAATTATTGAGAGAATCAACGCCTTCATCGCCGTAAAGCCGAGATTTATTCGCGTAATTTTCGATAGAATCTTTTCCCGCACCGCCGTAAAGAGATGAGCTGTTTCCGCCGACCAATTCTATCGTGTAAGCAGTCAAAGCCGCGCTGCCATTCGATACCCAAGCAAAATTATCGTTTATTTTTTGTATTCCGTTATTAATCTGCTCCAAAGAAAATCCTGCGATTGTATTGAAGTTGGAAATGCTGTTGGTGATAACGTCGTTGCCGTCCTCGCCGCCGATTGAAGACTTTGCACCGAAATTTTCAATAGAATCATTGCTCGTGCCGCCGCCAATCGTGACTTTGACGCCTTCATTGGTAATCGTGTCCTTGCCGGAGCCTGCGCTTATCGTAACGTTGCCGGAATAATTTTTTACGACATCAGCCGCCGCGCCCGTCGCGATTGAAACGTTGGAGCCGCTGTTTGTTATCGTATCGTTGCCTTTGCCGCCCTTCATTGTGACGGTATCCCAATAATTCGTCGCGAAACCGCCGTTTGAGCCTATCGAAACGGTTTTGCGGTAGGTGTCATAGTCAAAAGTCGTATCAGTCGCGGCTTGCTTGGCAAAATAGCGCATGAAGATATAGCCGCCGGAGTAAATTTCATGGATACCACCTTCAGTGAAGGTCGCGTCCAATATCTTTCTAAAAACCGAAGGGTCTTTGGCGTAATCGACAATGTAGGGATAACGTTTGTCGTCGATGCCGTGAATCAACTCTGCGCTACCGCCTTCCTTTAAAAAGTTTGGCAGGTCGTTGAAATAATTGATATTAGACGCCATGATCCCGTGAGTCAATTCATGAACCAAAGTTCTGTCCAACGTTTGATTGCCGGAAACGCCGTGATGGTCGGAAGAGTCCATATCTTTAAAATAAGCCATGTTTACTAACAGCACGCGCGATTCAAATTCTTTACCTTCTTCGCTGTCGAAGCCGACGGCAGCCATAGCAGCATTATTCGGATCGTCGATAAACTGCAATTTCAGGCGAGAATTGGTCGTGTCGGCGGCGGAGAAAGAATAACCGTAGCTTTCTTTAAGCAAAGCGAGCGCATCTTTAATCCACCAGCTGTAAAGCCCTTTAACGACGTATTGTTGGTCTTTAGTGAGTAAATTTTTATCGGGAATACCATAAATCGTCAAGCCGTCGACTGTAAACGACGTGCCCGAAGGATATTTTGCTTTGCCGGTCGCCGGAAGGATAGTTTCAGCGGTTTTTTCAGTGCCGCCGGCGTCCGAACCACTGATTGCGCCCGTATCTGCGTTGTCGAGGATAATTCCGCACTTCTCAACCAAAAATCTGTGCCAATTCTTAGTAGTCGTCTGGTCTTCGAGGAATTGATTCGCGACTTCTTGATAGCTTGAGAAATTGGAACTCGCCCTGACAGCCTCATCGAGTGCCGCGCGTCCGCTTAGCTCCGTTTTGTCGAGACTTTGCATAAACGCCTTGATTACTTCCTGTTGCGTCATAAGACATTACCTCCAGTTAAAAATACGTGCTTAAAATAGCATAAAAACTTTTTCCTGTAAAGAATTTTCTGCTATAATCGGCGCGGAAAACTTTTTGGAGGTATTAGCATGGCGAATTCATATTTCCCGATGTTGCCGAAGGTCAACGAGGACGTTTCCAAAGTCCTCAAAGACCAAGCGGGCATTTGGAAGGAAACGGACATAAATTTTTTGCAGGGACTTGCCAACAGCTTAGATTGCGGCGAATCAATCAAAGATATGGGCTCGGTCGATTCGATCCCCGACATGTGGGCGCGTCCTCTGCTGTTTAAAATGGCTCTGTTCGATTTGGAGCCGACCAAACAATTTGTCACGGGCTTGCATGAAAAAGTTCGCGGGGAGTGGCGGGCACTCTTGGCAATGCTCGCGCTCAAAGATTTCAAACGTCTCGACCTCAAGGCGGAGCAAGTCAACCTCCTCGACGACGCCTCAGACCTCGCGCAGATTTTAAAGTCGCTCGCGCCGCAAGAATCATTGACGGGCAACAAAGAGGCTTGGTTCACCGACGTTTACATAATTTATTTCAACGGGCGACCGCTAGCAATGACTTCGCCAACAACTTTGGTGACCTGCGCGGCGGATTACGAAAATAACTTTAATGGAAAGATTTACACGCCGTGGAGCGCGAATCAAAAAACTTTAACCGACCCGATAAAATTTTTGTCGTCCGTAGAACTTGCCGCGCTCAAAATGTGGCTGGAAAATCTTTACGGGAAAATTCAGCGGCTAGAAAAGTTCGGGAGCAAAGCTAAAGAAATTTCAAACGCGCTGTTGAAATGCATTGCCGATTACGAACGCGACGTTGCCAACGCGCAACCCTCGACAGCAAGTTTTGAAATTGTCCCGTCGAATTTAAATTTGCATGTTGGAATTGCCCGCCTGCTTGACGATACGATTAAAGGGCGCGAGGCTCGTTTTGAGGATTCT
>CAMJKR010000257.1 GCA_946406415.1 uncultured Selenomonadales bacterium
TCGTTGCCTGCCTCGCCGTCTGCAAAAACTTCCAAAAGCAGGTAGTTGATGTTTACGTTGGAAATATAATCTTTGTCGTTGCCGCCCAAAAGAGTGACACCGCCGGCGGAACTTTGAAGGGTATCGTTGCCGCCACGACCCTCGACTTGTGCACTGGAAATGGAATTAACTAAGCTGTCGTTGCCATTTGTGCCCCTAAAAACCTCTGCCATAAAAATTCTTCTCCTTTCTTAAAAACAAATATATCCTACGAAATTATTTTTATTATAGACTACAGGAAAATTTTTATCAAGCAAGATAATTATTACGGGAATTTGCTCAACTTACAATAGAGTTAATTTTTCCTGCGAAGTTGTAAGAATAAAATCGCCGCGAAAATCATAATGCCCGCAATGTCGGTTACAAGTCCAGGTTTAATCATCATAAGCCCGCCGCCGCCCAAAATTACACGTTCCAAAGTTTTCAGCGGCGCGGCAAGATAACCGATTAGCGACGAACTCAACGCGACCATTCCGATTAGTGCCGTCAGCAACGATAAACCTAGATGCAAAGTCACGCCGTCAAGCAATAAAAGTTCCGGACTTAATACGAACATATAGGGAATTATGAACGCCGCGATTGCCAACTTTGATGCATTGATTCCCGTCCTTAGTGCATTGCCGCCTGATATGCCCGAACCCGCATAAGCCGCCAATGCTACCGGCGGTGTCACGTCCGCGATTATTCCAAAGTAGAATACAAACATGTGCGCCGCTAACATCGGTACGCCCATTTGAATTAGTGCGGGCGCGGCTATCGTCGAGGTTATAACGTAATTCGCTGTTGTCGGGACGCCCATTCCCAAAAGTATTGCCGTTATCATTGTCAAAAACATGCTGGGCAAAACTAATCCGCCCGATAAGTCAAGCAATGCCGACGCCAATTTTAATCCGACGCCGGTTTTTGTCACGACGCCGATTATAATTCCCGCCGCCGCGCAGGCAACCAATACACCCAAAACATTTCTCGCGCCCGTCTCTAAACCTTTTACGATTGCGGCAGGTGACATGCGCGTTGATTTTTTTATTGAGGACACGACGATTGATAAAATTATCGCGACGAGTGCCGCCCGCATTGGTGTATATCCGCTGACTAAAAGATAAACAATTACAATTAGCGGGATTGCCAAATGTCCACGAGTTTTTAAAAGTTCGCCGAGCTTAGGCAGTTCAGAGCGCGGAAGTCCTTGCAAATTATTTCGTTTAGCCTCGAAATGTACACCGAGCCACACGCCGATAAAATACAATGCCGCCGGAATTACTGCCGCCTTGACAATTTCGACATAAGGAACGCCGACAAATTCCGCCATTAAGAACGCCGCCGCGCCCATGACAGGAGGCATTAATTGCCCGCCCGTTGACGCCGCCGCCTCGACTGCGCCAGCAAAATCTTTGTGATAGCCTAATTTTTTCATCATCGGAATTGTTAACGAGCCGGTGCCCACGACATTTGCAACTGATGAGCCGCTGACAGTTCCCATTAATCCGCTAGATAAAACTGCAACCTTAGCAGGACCACCGCTCGCCCAACCTGCGATTGAGTTTGCTACGTCGATAAAAAATTTTCCAAGCCCTGTGCCCTCAAGATACGCGCCGAACAAAATAAATAAAAATATGAACGTCGACGACACGCCCAACGGGATTCCGAAAATTCCCTCCGTCGTGAAGTAAACGTGGCTTACAAAATAATCAATACTCAATCCTCTATGCGCCAAAAGTCCCGGCATGTACGGACCTGCGAACGCATAAGTTATAAAAAATAAGACGACACAGACCATTGGAATGCCGACAACTCGCCGCGCCGCCTCGATTACTAAAATTATTCCTAACGCGCCAATTAAAACGTCGGTTGAAGTGGGCAACGCCGCCCGCAAAATAAGTTCGTTATAATTTATGACGATATAGGCAGGAGCCGCCGCGCCCAAAATTGCAAGTATTGCGTCAAGCGGGTGAAGTTTATCGCGCCGCCAAGATTTTTTCGTTGGATAAAGCAGAAATGATAAACACAATCCAAAGCCCAAATGAATTGCTCGTTGTATTTGCGCGTCGAGGAGTCCAAAACTTGCCGTGTAAATTTGGAATACGGAAAAACTTATTGCCAGCGCGGAAATTATTTTTGCCATTACGCCGGTATATTCCATTGTGTTTGATTCTTTGTCGTATTTTTTTAAAACTTCTGTAGCAGTCATTTCTTTTTGTTTGTTCAAGTGCCTCACCTCTTTTTTTGACTTTGTTACGTGTTTAACAAATTTCTACAATAGCCGGCGATTTTCCTGCAAAAACAAAGGAGCCTCCGATTTCGCGGAGCCCCGTTATCTTTTGCCTTAATTCAAAACTCATCTGCAAGTGGCTCGACCGCCGTAAGTGACCAAGAACACGTGGTTATCGTTAACCTACAAAACGAGCGAAACCCCCGATGTCGCAGTCGGGGGTTTCTTTTTGACGACTATGTTGTCATTATGTCTTTCACTGTAACCAATTTAAGTTTATCACAGCAATAAAAATTTTGCAAGCGAAAACGAAAAGAACTTCCGACTAATCGAAAGCCCTCTTCGTGTTTGAACAATTCGTTATAACTGTAGAGTAAATTTATCACACGTCAAAAAATTTTGCAAGCGGAAAATCAAAGGAACCCCCGATTAACTCGGAGGCTCCTGTAATTTACGTTATGAAATTGTTTCGGCTGAAAGTGTCGGCTTAGAAGAAGAACTCGACACGACCGAAGAGACGTTCTGCATCGCCAGGACCTTCAATGTATTTGCCCTTGAAGTATTTGCCGATAACGATGACTCTGTCCATCGGAGCCCAGCTTGCGCCTGCGACGAAGCCTTTGGTGCCGGCATAAGCGTCATCCCAGTTAATACCTTTGAAGGAGGCGTTGGAGCCGAGGTATTTGTAACCTGCCCAGACACCCCATTGACCCTTCTTGGTGCTCTGGTTGCCGCCGCCGTAGAGGTTGCCGTAACGAACGAGTGCTTGCCAGGATTTGTTCTCGTAGTCGGCTTTGGAGTTCTTCGCGTATGCGCCCCAAACTTGAACTTTGCCGAGACGCCAACCGATATTGGCTGACGCGATTTGAGCTTTGTCGGTTTTGCCGTCTTTGCTGTAGAAGTAGTTGGGATATTTTTCGCCGTCCAAAGTACTGTTGAAGTACTTGAGGTCGTCATCTTTGAGGTAATAGTAACCTAAGCCGCCGAAGATACCTTTTGCGCCCGGGTCGTATTGAAGGTTAACAGCAACAAAGCTGGTGGGATCATTACGTTCGCCTATCTGGCTCTCGCTGTCGTTGCCCAATACACCTGACGCCCTTGCCCATCTGTCATGCGCGCTGACGCCGTCTTGACGACCGTTCCAAGAACCGGAGTTGCGAATGGAGCCGCCGACTGTATTTGCCTTAAGACGACCGCCGTAGATGGTAGCTCTCAAGCCGTTTGCGAGTTTGCCGAAGGTAATTTCGCCGCCGCTGTATTCAGTATCCCAGAGGATACCGTCTTCATTGGTGTAGAGGGGTTGACGACCGACTTTGATTTGGAAGTTGTCGTAGTCACCTTGTGCCCAACCACGAACCAGTTCGAAGCTACTGCTGGTATCACGGCTCAAGTCGACGTGTGCGTCAATACGAGCGCGGAGTGTCCAGTGGTCATTGACGTAAGCGATAGGCTCAAAACGGAAAATCCAGTCGTCCTGTTTAACGCGGGTGTGTTCGCTGGTGCTGTGATGACCTCTACGTTGATCAGACCAAACGTCGTCGGTTTTGTGGTTTTTGTAGGTGTACTCGATTTTGCCCTGCCAAACAACTTTGTCGGCATATTTTTCGAGTTCGGCAACGCGAACGCCGAGGGCATCGAGTTCATCACGGAATTCAGCTGCGAGGCGGTCGAGGTCGGCTTTGCTTGCGCCGGAAGGATTCTTCGCCATAGCTTTAGCAATCATCTGCGCCATTTCGTAACGGGTGATGTTGCGGTCGCCGCGATAGGTGCCGTCGCC
>CAMJKR010000258.1 GCA_946406415.1 uncultured Selenomonadales bacterium
GTGGTTAAGACTTTTGGCGGACAAGGGCGACGATACTTTAATCACGTGGCTTGACGGCACAGTTTTAGAGGGCGCGGAAGATTTAATAGAGGCTTTTCGCGCGAACGAAGAAATTTTTTCAATGCTGTTGGGCGTGCGCTTCCGAGCAGAGGACAAAAGATTTTCCAACCGCGTCGAAGTCCGCACCCGCAATCAGCGACGGATTTTAGACAGCTCAATTTCAAACTTGCTAGGCGAAGAGACGACGACTTATTCAGAGACGACCGAACGCACAGTACGTTTGGAGGAGGCGTCGTTTATCGTGCGGCGGGCGGCAACCGCGCTTAACATGCCAACTGACAACATAAAACTCGACGCAGAACTTGTTAGACGGCTTGACCAAATCAGATTAATTCGGCGGCTTGTGCAAAAAGGCAACATGCAAATGCGCTTAATTGAACTCGTCGAAGATTGGTATAAAAACGACAGCGGCGTAATAATCGGCTATTATGGCGCGGCTAAAACTTTATCGGTATTCGTGCCACTTGCGGCGGGCAAATATAAACTCGTTAACCTTGAACACCCCGAAGGCATTCCGTTAACTGATGAAGTCGCCGCGCAGATTGATAAGAGCGCGTTTGAATGTTATGCGGGGTTCCCTGCGCGGGAGCTGAAAATTTTCGACCTGATTAAGTTTATCTTCAAGCAATGTTGGTTCGCCGATTATCGTACAGTTATCGTGATAAGCTTAATTTCGGGATTAATTCCGTTGGTAATGCCGCTCGTGACAGAAACAATTTTCGCCGACATAATCCCGATACTCGACCGACAAGGCTTGGCAACCGTCACACAAGTTATCATGGTTACGAGCTTTACAACGGCGTCGCTGAGCATTGTGCGGACTATAGCTGTCATGAGAATTACGACGCGAATGAACATGGCAACAGAGGCGGCACTTTGGGGACGATTGTTAACGTTGCCGACGGGATTTTTTAGAAAGTTTACTTCGGGCGAACTGGCAAGCCGCATGGGCGGTATCAGCGTCATCAAAGGCTTAGTTAGCGCAGAATTTATCGGCGGGCTATTTGGTTTCGTGTTTTCGTTCTGGAGTATCTTTTTGATGTGCTACTACAGCCTCAAGTTGACGGCGGCGGCGGTTGCTGTTTGGTTCGTTTACGCAATTATCACCGCGTTTATTTATCGGCGGGTTATCGGCTTTCAACGCAATTTAATTAACGCTAACAACAAAGAGGCGGGCATTGTCCAACAGATTTTTAAAGGGCTTGCGAAGTTTAGGGAGCACGGCGCGGAAAATCAAGCGTTCTGGCTGTGGAGCGGCGTTTTCGGCGAAACGTGGAAATGGAATTTGAAACTTCGTTGGCAGAGCAACTACAATGCGATTATCGGGAGCGTTCAGCCGTTTATTTTGACGATGTGCCTTTACTATATCGCGGTTTACGGCATGAACGAGGTAGGTCCCAACGGTCAAACAATTCAAGGCATAACCTACGCACAATTTATAGCGTTTCAAGGCGCGTTCTCAAGTTTTAATGCCACATTGAACGGAATTATTCCGCTTGTCGGTCAATACTTTGCGATTCAGCCGCATATTGAAAACTTGCGCCCGATTCTTAACGAAGTTCCGGAAAGTGTTGGCGATAAAGCAGACTCCGGAATTTTAAGTGGCGCGATTGAAGTCAACAACTTGACATTTGGCTACACGGAAGGGCGCGACGTTTTACACGACATAAACTTTAAAATTGTGGCGGGCGAAAACGTTGCTATCGTCGGGCGTTCGGGTTGCGGCAAGTCGACGTTAGTAAGATTGCTTTTAGGATTTGAAACGCCGCGTAAAGGTTCGATTTATTTTGACGGTCAAGACTTAGCAGATTTAAATTTGCCGAGCGTGCGAACTCAAATGGGCGTTGTGCTCCAAAATGGTCAGCTTATGCAGGGCGATATTTTCACGAACATAATAGGCACGAACGCCTTGACGCAAGAGGACGCATGGGAGGCGGCTGAAGCGGCGGGCATTGCTCCGGATATTGCGATGATGCCAATGGGTATGCAAACTGTTATCAGCGAGGGCAGCACGAATATTTCCGGCGGGCAACGTCAAAGAATTTTAATTGCCCGTGCACTTGTCACTAAGCCCGCGATTTTAATTTTCGACGAGGCGACTTCCGCGCTGGACAATCGCACTCAATCAATCGTCACAAACAGCTTGAACAATTTACACGCGACGCGAATTATCGTTGCGCACAGATTATCGACGATTAGAAATTGCGACCGGATTTTAGTTATGGACGCGGGCAGGATTGTCGAGAGCGGCGGCTTTGATGAACTGGTTGCTCGCGGCGGCATTTTTGCTAATCTGGTTAAACGTCAGACTGCTTAAGGAGGATTTAGCATGAAAAAATTTTTAGCAACTTTGGCGGCAATTCTCCTTTCCACGAACACGACATTTGCCGCCGAAGGCATGACTTTAACGCTTGACGAGGCGATAACACTTGCCTTGCAAAACAATCGCCTAATCGAACAATCGGAGGAAGATAGAGAGGCGGCGCGTTGGAATTTGTCAGCCGCGCGCAGGGCTTCCGGTCCGCAACTCAGTTGGTCGTCGATGCTTACTCGCATTGGCGGCAGATATTATCGCAATAGCGGTCGACGTGATCGGCATGACGAAATGTTAGGATATAAAAAACAAGGTTATGACGTAAATATGAGCCTCTTTCCCTCCTACGAAAACGAAAATTACAACAGCGTGAACTTGCAAATGCCGTTGTATTCTGGCGGGCGATTGGAAAATCAGCGCAAAAATGCTCGCTATGCTTTGAACGCGGCGGATTTAACTTTGGAAAATTCTCGTCAACAAGTTAAGTATCAAGCGGCACAAGCTTATTATCAAGTACTTCAGCAAGCGGCGTTGGTTAACGTGCAAGAAGAGGCGGTTCAACTTTTGAAAGAACATTTGCGTACAGTTTCCATTCAATACGAGGTCGGCACGGTTGCAAAGTCAGACGTGCTTGCTACAGATGTTCAGCTTGCCAACACCCAACAGAGTTTGAACAGTGCGCAGGGCAATTATCAAACCGCAGTTGCTCGGCTGAATAACATAATCGGCTTGCCCGTCAACACCGAAATTGCCGCAAGCGATAAGGTTGATTTTGTTCCATACGATTTGAGCGAGGACACTTGCCTTGACTACGCGCTTGCTCATCGCCCCGACGGGATTGCCGCAGTGTACACCCTAAAACAAGCTCAAGCACAAACTGCCGCCGCAAAGAGCGGTTATCGTCCGAGCGTCAATGCCATTGTGCAAGGGAGCATGTCGGGCGAAAATGTTTTTGGGGCGAATCACAACGCCGAGCAATGGGCAGTCGGTTTGCAAATGAACTGGAATATTTTTGATAACGGCGTTACTAGTGCGCAAGTTCATCAAGCTAAAGCCGTTGAACGCAGAGCCGAATCCGTCGCCCAACAGCAGATTGAAACGATTCAGCTTGAAGTTCACAGCGCGTATGTCGCAATGAAAACTGCGGAAAAAAATATTAGGGTTACATCTGCCGCCGTCGACAAAGCAGAGGAAGAATTTGCAATCGCGCAGATCCGTTACGTCGAGGGCGTTGACACCAACTTAAACGTCATGAACGCGCAAGAAAAAGTTGTCGAGACGCGCAACAATTATTACACTGCACTTTACAACTACAGCACGAGTCGCGCTCAACTTGAAAAGGCAATGGGCGTTCCCGTCGAGATTGACGCGCTCCTTTACGCTGAAGCTGAACAATCGGGCAAGTCTTCGCCAAAATCTTTAGAGGCGGCAACAGTCGATAACAACTACGACGAGCAACCAAAAGAATCAGACGAGCCGTTTGACAAATAAAAAAATCCCCCGCGATTTTGCAGGGGATAATTTTTTTACACATGAGGTAGGTATTTTTTTATGGCATTTCGGATATTCGGTTGCCAGCCGCCGCCACTTGGTCGAGTTCATCAAGCGACATCTCTTCATTGATTGCCCGG
>CAMJKR010000259.1 GCA_946406415.1 uncultured Selenomonadales bacterium
GCGAGTCGGTCTTAACGATTCAATCGCGCGAGTTTTATCCGATCAAGCGGCAACGGCGGTTCTGGATTTTTTTATCGCGCTGTTTTATCTCGCGCTCCTGCTTCAATACAGCGTGACTTTGACGCTAATCGGCGTGAGCTTCAGTGCCGTAAATCTAATCGTCTTTTTTATTTTGCGGCGACAGATAACGGATATGAACAAGCGCGTCCAGCAGGCACGCGGCAAAGAATTCGGCACGGCTGTCAACGGCTTGATGATGATTGAGACGATTAAAGCGAACGGCAACGAGGGCGATTTTTTCGCGAAGTGGGCAGGTTACCACTCGAAAGTTTTGCTCGGCACGCAAGAAATTCAAATGAAATCCTTGACGATGAACATTTTGCCGACGTTGCTGACGGGGCTCAATTCCGCGCTGATAATCACAATCGGCGGCTTTTCGATTATGGAAGGCGTAATGACGGCGGGCATTTTTACCGCGTTTCAAAATTTGATGGGACGTTTTCAAGAGCCGGTCAATAAATTGGTGCGGCTCGGCACGACTTTGCAGACGACCGAAATGCAAATGCAACGCCTTGACGACGTTTACCGTCAACAAGTCGACAGCTTAAATTATCCCGACGAGAATCGTGAAACCCATTTCAGCGGGACGCGCTTATCGGGCGACATTGAATTGCGCAACGTAACTTTCGGCTACAGTCCGCTGGATCCGCCGCTGTTGGAAAATTTCAATCTGCACATTGAGCCCGGTCATTGGGTGGCGATTGTCGGATTCAGCGGTTCGGGCAAGTCGACGCTGTCAAAAATTCTCACGGGCTTTTACGAGGAATGGAGCGGCGACGTTCTCTTCGACGGCGTAAAGCGGCGCGAAATTCCCCGTGACGTGATTGTCAATTCGCTGTCGTCCGTCGACCAAGATATTTTTCAAATTACAGGCACGGTTCGCGAAAATATTACGCTGTTCGACAGTTCCGTCAAGAAAGAAGATGTGATTCGCGCCGCGCAGGACGCTTGCATTCACGACGACATTTTACGGCTTGACGGCGGCTACGAGGCGAAAGTTTCTGAAGGCGGCTTGAATTTCAGCGGCGGTCAACGTCAGCGACTCGAAATTGCCCGCGCCCTTGCAAACAATCCGTCAATCCTTGTGCTCGACGAGGCGACTTCGGCACTCGACCCCGTCACGGAAAAAATCGTTCTGGATAACATTCGGCGGCGCGGCTGTTCATGCTTTATCGTCGCGCACAGATTGTCGACGATTCGCGACTGCGACGAAATTATCGTTCTGGACAGAGGCAAAGTCGTCGAACGCGGCATTCACCGTGACATGATGCAACACGACGGTCCTTATCGCCGTTTGATTGAAGGTCACGACAAAAATACGGAGGAGGCGAACGCGTGAAACTTTTAGCAGGACAACGTTACCGACTTCGTGCAGAAAATCAATTCGTGCGCTTACAATCGGGCGTTGCGGAAGTTTATGCCGTCACGCAACTGAAAGAATCATTCCGCCAAATTTTTTTGATGGAGCTGGCGATATCCGAGGCGGCTTATCCGTCGTTCGACGAGTTTGAGCAAATCGACATACAAATTTACGCCGTGCAAGATTCGGAGCTGGAAGTTTTGTCGCTCAACGACCTTGAGCCGCTTGAACAGGCAAACTTAATGCGGACGTGGTTCCGAAACCTAATCAAGTTGCCGTGGTTGCGACTGATTGCCGACAAGGGCGACGACGTTTTGATTCCGTGGATAAACGGCAATGTACTGCGCGGCTCGGAAGATGATTCGGAGTCGTTGCTCGACGACTTCACGGAGAACGAACAAATTTTCGCCATGCTGCTGGGCATGCGATTCTACGCGGAAGATAAGCGGCTGGCAATGCGGCTCAATACTCGCAGTCGGCACAAAAAAAATTTAATCGACGCGGCGATTGACAACTTGAGCGGCGAAGAATCACTTTACAGCCACGAATCGGGCGGCGACGGCAAATCGGAAGAAATTGCCTTCCTCGTGAAGCGTATCGCAAAATTTCTCGGCATGCCCGCGAACAATTTGCAAATCGCGCCCGAAGTCGTCAAGCGGCTCGACCAAGTCGGCTTGATTCGGCGGCTGATTCAAAAAGCCAACATGCAAATGCGGCTCGTGACGTTGGAGGGCGACTGGTACCTGAAAGACAGCGGCGTCATGCTCGGCTACTTCGGCGAAAAAAAGGAGCTTGCCGCGTTCATTCAGCAAAAGCCCGGAGTCTACAAACTCATCACCCAAAAAAATCCCGACGGCATTTTAATCACAGCCGACGTCGCCGCGCAAATCGACAAGAGCGCGTTCGAGTGTTATGCGGGTTTGCCGCTGCGTCCGCTGAAATTCACCGACCTGATGAAGTTCATGATTCGGCGCAGTTGGCACAGCGATTACCGTTTGATTCTGACGGCAAGTTTCGTCGCGGGCTTGATACCGTTGCTCACGCCGATAATCACGGAAAGTATCTTCGCGGACATAATCCCGATACTCGACAGGCGCGGACTCGTCATCGTTACGCAAGTTTCAATCGTCACGGCGTTCACAATGGCGGCAGTATCCGTCGTTCGCTCAATCGTCGTCCTAAGAATCACGTCGCATATCGACATGCAAACGGAGGCGGCAATTTGGAGCAGGATTTTGGCTTTGCCGACGGAATTTTTCCGCCAATTCACGTCGGGCGAACTTGCGCAAAGAATTACGGGCATTGAAGTTATCAAGAACACCATAAACGGCGAAATGATTTCCGCGATATTCAACGTGCTGTTTTCGTTCTGGAGCTTGTTGCTTATGTGCTACTACAGCTTCAAGCTCACGGCGGCGGCAATGGTTTTGTGGATTCTGTACTTGGTTGCGACGCTTTTCATCTATCGCAAAGCCGGAATATTTCGCAGCAAAATAGTTGCGGTAAGAAATGTGCTTTGGGGCCTCGAACAACAAATCCTCAAAGGTCTGCCGAAATTCCGAATCGGCGGCGCGGAAGAGCAAGCGTATTTCCTCTGGAGCAAATCTTTCGGCGAAGAGTGGCATTGGAATTTGAAACTCCGTATGCAAAACAACTACAACGCAGTTTTGAATTCCGTGCAACCGATGATCTTGACGCTGTTGCTGTATTACGTGGCGTTCTACGTTTTGAGCGAAGTCAAGGGCGACCTGTTCATACCGGGCATCGATTACGCGCAGTTCATCGCGTTTCAAGCGGCGTTCACGGGCTTCAACATGACTTTAAACACAATGACCGGCTTTATCGGACAATTTTTAATGATACAACCGAACATAGACAATCTGCGCCCGATTTTGGAGGCGACGCCCGAAATTGCCGACGATAAGCCAGACGCCGATATTTTGAGCGGCGCGATTGAAGTTTCGCATTTGACGTTCTCTTACACTGCCGACAGCGCGAATGTTGTTGACGATATGAGCTTCCGAATTGCGGCGGGCGAAAACGTCGCCATCGTCGGCAAAAGCGGTTGCGGCAAATCGACGTTGCTGCGCTTGATGCTCGGCTTTGAAAAACCTAAAAGCGGCGCGGTTTATTACGACGGGCAAGACCTGTCCGAACTCAACGTTTCGTCGGTGCGCAGTCAAATGGGCGTCGTCCTGCAGAACGGTCAGCTTATGAGCGGCGATATTTTTTCGAACATTGTCGGCGCAACTGCTTTGACGCAAAAGGACGCGTGGGAGGCGGCTAAGGCGGCGGGTCTCGACGACGACATAAAAAAAATGCCGATGGGCATGCAAACCGTCATCAGCGAAGGCTCGACCAACATCAGCGGCGGGCAACGTCAACGAATTTTAATCGCCCGCGCACTTGCCGCCAAGCCGTCGATTTTGATTTTGGACGAAGCGACTTCCGCGCTCGACAATCGCACTCAAGCAATCGTCACGGAGAGTTTGAATCAGCGAAACGTCACCCGAATCGTCGTCGCGCACAGATTGAGCACGATACAGGCTTGCGACAAAATTATCGTGCTCGACAGCGGG
>CAMJKR010000260.1 GCA_946406415.1 uncultured Selenomonadales bacterium
GGCATTGACGCAATCGGGCAACATCGCGTCGGCGGCAAGTTCGTCAAGCGTCGGAACTATAGATTATCAGCAAGTTATGGCGGCGCACCCCGATGTACAAGGTCTGCAGGGGCAAATGGAAACCGCGATTGCCGATATAAAAAAGGAATTTGATGAGAAATCTCAGGGCATGAACGACCAGGAAAAAGCGGATTATTATCGTCAATGTCAAGAACGGCTCGCGCAGAAACAACAGGAATTATTAGACCCGATTAGAAACGCAGTCGACGCCGCAATTAAAAAAGTCGCTGATAAAAAGGGCTTAGCGGTTGTTATCGACAAGATGGCAGTCATTTACGGTGGACAGGATATAACTGCAGACGTCATCTCGGAGCTTGGCAAGAAATAATTAGTGGTTAATGATTAGTGGTTAGTGGTTAGTAAGAATTTCTAATCGCTAACCACTTTTCAATAATCACATTTGGAGGCGGTAGCGGTGAATTACAAGGCGTTAACGGCGGCAATCGCGGCAATACTCGGCGGCGTCGGACTTTATGTTTATACAACGCCTGAACCCGCTCAACCCGTCGAAACAAAAGCCGAAAAGCCTGCACCAAAAGAGGCAGAGGGCTTCGGAATAATCGACATAGAAAAAATTCAAGCGGCGCATCCCGACGGCGAAAATCTTAACGAGTTGCGTGCAAGGGAATTGCGCTTGCGTTTGGAACTCAACGAGGCAATGAAAATCGTTGCACTTCCAAAACCACAGCCGCCCGAAACTAATAAAGAAGTCTTCGACGCGGCGACGTGGCAAAAGAATGCGCAGATTATAATAAGCCAACTTGCCGAACTCGAAAGCCGCAGGAAATTGGCGGCGGAAGAATATCGCAAAAATTCCGAGCCGCGTTACATTGAAGAGCGCAATAAAATCCGCGATGAGTACATGAACGAGCAATTAAATCTTCAGCTGAAACTGCAGAATGCTGATAATTTGCAGTTGACGCAAGAGCAGATTGACGAACTTCAACAGCAGCTTGAGAAGGTTGAATTTGAACGGAATAATTCGCAGAAGGCGTTGCTAGAAAAGTGGATGGCGGAAATAAAAAAATACGCTGAAGATTCCGTTGCAGAAGACGAGACGCGCCTTAAGGCTGAATATGAACGATTGCGGGCGGAAGTCGAAGCTCAATCGCAACAAAAAGAGGAAGACGTTACAGCGCGAAATAAAAAAGTTATGGAAGATTCACTGCGAGAAATGGAAAATCGGCAAATACGGCGGCGCGAACTTTTAACCGAATTAACCGACGTAAGCAGGGAACGTTCCGAGCTTGAGAAAAAAATTTTAGATTCGATTGCAGATAAGGCAACGATGTTGGCGGCAGTTTATCGGCTGGAAATGGTTTTCGTAAAGCGCAGTCCCGATAATGACGATAAAATATTGTCGCGCCATATCGAATGGAATTTTGATTTCAAGCCGCCCGAAAAAGTCGGAGCTGTGATTTTCACCGGCAAGAAGGCTCGCGACTTAACTGACGACTTGATTAAGGAAATGAATCGACTTTGATTGGAGTGATTGATAAATGAACTTTGTAAAAAAATTGGCGGCGGTAGCGTTGCTGGCGTCGTCATTGCTTATAGCGGGTTGCGGCGAAAGCCAAATGGGAGCCGTCGACGTGGAAAAGGTTATGGCAGAGGCTCCGCGCGTCAAAAAATTAATGGAAGAGGCACAAAGCAAAGTCACCGAAGCGCAACAGAAATTTGAGCAGGATACAGCCAACAAGCCCGACATGCCGGAGGAAGAAGCTGTAAAGTTGCAAATGGATTTTCAACGCAAGTTGGAAAGCATAAATCAGGCTTACGCCGCGCAGATTAAAAGTCGTATGGACGTCGTGATTGAGGAAGTTGCGCGGGAAAAAAATATTGACGTGGTTGTAAACAATTCGTCTGAGCAAAAAATTTTGTTCAAAGGCGGGATTGACATAACCAGCGACGTTATCAAGAAAATGCAATAAGCAGGCGATACTATGGAAAAATTTTTATACGAGATAGCCGAGCTGATTGGCGGCACGGTTGCGGGCGACGGCTCAATAAAAATCAGCGGGCTAGCAAATATAACAATGGCACGGACGGGCGATTTAATTTTTGCAGTACCGCCGCACCTAGACGAAGCTAAAACCTGCGCGGCGTCGGCAGTTTTAATTCCACTAGACGAGGAAAATTTTCCAAAACCTGCCATTAAAGTTCAAGACCCGCGAGCGGCTTTTGCAACGTTGTTGGAATTGTTCACGCCAAAACTAGAACTTCCCGTCGGCATAAGTCCAAAGGCTCATATCGGCAAAAACGTAAAAATTTCTGACGACGCGACGATTATGCCATTTGCGGTTGTGGACGACGGCGCGGAGATTAAAAGCGGCGCGGTTGTTTATCCGCATGTTTATATAGGGCAACACGCGACGATTGGCGAGGACACTGTAATTTACTCAAGTGCGACGATCCGCGAATTTTGCAAGGTCGGCAAGCGTTGTGTTATTCACAGTTCGGCGGTTATTGGTTCGGACGGATTCGGCTTTACGACGGCGGACGGCGTTCATACCAAAGTTCCGCAAATCGGCAACGTGATTATCGAAGACGACGTAGAAATTGGTGCGCACGTCGGAATTGACCGGGCTGCTATGGGCTCGACTATTATCGGACACGGCACTAAAATTGATAATCTCGTTCACATAGGGCACAACTGCAAAATCGGCGCGAATTGTCTAATCGTTGCGCAAACTGGAATCAGCGGTTCTACGACGGTTGGCGACAACGTAACTTTCGGCGGGCAAGTCGGCACAGTCGGACATATCACAATCGGCGGCAATTCTGTTTATGCGGCGCGCTCAGGCATTTCTAAAAATATGCCGGAGGGATTTTTCGGCGCAGGCTTCCCGATTCAATCGCACAGTGATTGGCTCCGTCAGCAAGCAACGTTAAGACGAGTTCCGGAACTTTTGGAAAAAATTCATCGCCTTGAATACGAAATTGAAATGATTAAGGAAGGCTACGCATAAATTTAACCGATATTTAACTAAACCTTAACGAGAAAATAATTTTGGCTGATTAAGCTATAAAAAAATCTTGTGCAAAGGAGGTTAATGGCATGAAAAAATTTCTAATCGCCGCCGCGACGACGCTTTTTATTTTCGGCGGGCAAGTCGAAGCCGCTCCCGTTGACGATTTGAACGTAAACATTGAAACACAAGATATTAAATCTCATGGCAAATGGGCGCACTTCAGAGACAAGTATATACTTGGTCGTGAAACAGAAAATGAACGCCGCGACCGTAAAGATTGGGAACGTCGGCACCGTGACGATTATAAATACAATCCGCCGAAACGTCGCTATGACGACCGTTATTATCCGCCAACTCCGCCGCCATATTATCGCGATGGCAAGCGTTATTATCCGCCGCCAATGCCAACCCCGCCGCCGTATTATCGTGACGGCAAGCGTTACGATCCTCCTCCGCCACCAAACCGTTATCGTTAAAGATTTGAACCATAATAAAAATCCCTTCGTTACGGCGAGGGATTTTTTTTGCAGGAAATTCGCAACCTTAACAGAATAACGCAACGGAGGTTGATAAAATGCGCGTTTTACTCGTAACCTCGACAGAAAAACTCGTAGAAAAAATGACAATCTTAAATCCAAAACTTAAATATTGTGCGCTTGTCGTCAACGATGTCGAAGCCGCAAAAGAAATTTTAGCAAAAGTTATCTCTTCTACAAAACAGATTTATCCTATGGAAATGCTCAATGAATATCTGGAACGTCTAAATTATGATTACGTCGTTTGCGTGGAGGATAAATGGTGGAAGTTCACTTTAGCAAAAAAAGTTGAAGCCTGCGCGGTGTCGGGAGATAAAATCTTGAACTTCTGCAACTTGCCCTGGGCAACCAATTTTTTACTGGAACGGTCGTTAAGATATTTCAAGGAACACGCAACAGAATTTGAAATTTTCGCCACG